>URLG01000066.1 GCA_900548535.1 Candidatus Segatella intestinihominis
AAAAGGTGTCGCATTCGTAGGAATGCGACACCTTTTTGGCTGTTTTTCGATAAAAGTTTTGCTTTTTCTTTGGTATTTTACAAAATGATGGTTATGCTCAATTTGAGTCATTTTGTGCTGCATCTGTAGAGTGGAAGTCTCTCATTTTAATTTATTCTTTTCTCTTCACCCAAACCTTGTGGCTGCCGCTGCCCATCGAATCTATCGGAGAAGTGTTGTCATCTGTTATTTCCTTCAGCTCCAGGGAGGCGGCGGTACGGCTCAAGTTGTTGATTGAGGCATAATCTGAGAGGGTGATGAGACCATTGGCTTCTATCACCTCCAGGGCACGGGCGATGCGTTCTTCCCTGGAATAGAGCTGCTTGCGAATCACCTTCACACCACCCATATCTCGCTCCAGGTCGCGATCGGTTTGATGCTTCACACTCTTGAGAAATTCAGGAGATGCCTTGAAGTTAATGTCTTTCACACCCACCTTGCGATACGTCATCTTATCTTCTTCACTCTGCATTTCAGTAGGCTTATCGTCCTTGAAACCGAGGGAGAGCGAGAAGGTGCCGATGCCTTCCAGATTCACATTGTAGCCCATGGAGAGCATTTCTACCAGCATATCAGCCACATCTAGCAATACTGCCTCCGTGGTACTTTCCGAAATGCCACGATGGTAGCCCTGCATCCTCTTGATGAACTCTTTTCTGGATAGTGTCCGATTGGTCACCATCTTGGGATAAACTCTGCGCTTGCCTGTGTTATGAACATCGGGCATCTCTTGCAACTTGTACTTTGTCATGACGATTCCTTTCTTGTAAAGATTTTTATCACTCCTTATTGCAACAGCCACTATACCTAAGTGATTTCTTATTCACCATTCATCATAATGGTTCCTGTCTCTAAGGATAATTGTTACTAACCCTAGGGATAATTGTTACCACCCCTAATAGAAATCTCCGTTCAATAGTATTGAACCTACATTCAAAAGTATTGAACGCACATTCAGAAGTTCTGAACGCACATTCAAAAGTAATGAACGAAACTTTCTGCTAGGCAAAAGTACATTTTTTCCTAATAACAGCCAAGACTTTTCCTGAAAATCTTCACTTATCTCAGAAATATGTGTGTCATCTATGAAGAATAACGTACAAATTCAAAAGTTTTAATAAAAAAAAGGAGGAGGAATTATTCCTCCTCCTCTTCCTTCTCCAATTCCTCCACAAACTGGCTGTGGAAGGTGCTGAAGAGATGCAATATCTCTCGGCGCTGCTCCTCTTCCTCATCCCACAGACTGATTTCGCCTGCCTGATGAGCCTTGACGAGCTTGGCGCAACGACGTATCTTGCGCTTGTTGTTGCGAGCCTGGAGCGCATCGCCCTGGATAGGCTTCTGGCTCACGTATGAGAAAGCGCTGAGCTGAGTCATGAACATGTCAAACATAGGGTCGCCATGCTGCCAGTCATTCTCCATCAACCAGCACCACTGGAAGGCGTACTTCTGCTCCAAGGCGATGAGGTTCTGAGCCAAAGTGTCGATGTCTACGCCCTTAGCCATCTGCTCCTTCACAAAGGCGATGAGGCTCTCTGGATGGATGTCGAGCTCCACCTCATGAGCTATTGTGCTGCCTGCCACCTCGATGCGCCAACGATAATTCTTGTTCTTTACCAATGCTGAGTGGGCATTCATCATCAGCTCAGTGAGCTTGCCCTCCACTGGCAATTCGTCTACTACGCTGAGACGCTGACGCTGGTCGCGCACGATGAGCTTGTTGTCCTCGTGGCGCAATACGCAGATATATACCAACTTGTTGCCATCGAGCTGAAGGGTAAAGCGGTCGTTGGAGTCATTGCCAATGAAATCGTAGGTATACTCATCTATCTTGTCGTGAGGAATCTCGATGTCGCCATGCACCTTGTTGCCCTCGCCGTCATAGAGCGAGAAGCCGATGTATGGTATCAGCACCTGCATGGAGAATGGATAGCCCTCCTCGTCAGGGGTCATCGTGAGTCGCAGTCCGTCCTCGCCGAAGTCTTCCTTCTTGCAGTTGTAGATCGCGTCATCCTCCTCGGCCTTCTCCATCTTCACGGTGCCGTGGCGCCAGTAGATATGGAAGGAGATGTGGTCATCGTCCTCCTCTTCCACATTGAAAAAGCTGTCGATGTCCTGCTCCAGGTAGATCATTTTGGCAGGCTCTATCTCCTCATCGTCATCACCGAGAGGGCGCACCCAGTTCTCGCCAGGCACAGGGTCGTCTTCCCACTCAGCATCCTCTGGAGCTGTGGTAGACTTGAAAACGAGGAAAATCATGCGCTGCTCTTCTCTCGAACCGTCCTCACGGCAGAGGAAAACCTTCGACTCCTTCGGAATGAAGAAAGGGGTGTCGAGGTAAGGATTCTTGCATGCTGCTGTGTACTCTATCTCTGTCCATGCAGGCAGAGTGTGCTTATTCATCTGATTCGTCATATCTGTTTTTTTATATAGTCTATTGTTTTCTTAATTATAGTCTATTAATTTTGCAATTCTGAATACATATTTTTCGGAAATCTGTGTGTCGTAATTCCGAAAACGGGTGCAAAGGTACTGAGAAAAGCAGAGAATACAAAATTTCAGAGCCGATTTTTTCATTTTTTGTGGCAAAGGATTTGGCTTTTTCAAAAAATAATAGTAGTTTTGCAAACGGTTTGGGCATCTTGTCGCCCCTTCCACATATTATAATATATAAAGTAAATACGAGCATGAAGATAAAAACGATGATTGTCATGGCGATGGCGGTGTGCTTATGCGCTGCCTGCCACAAGGGCAAACGCCCACCCAAGATGGATAATGGCAAGCTAGCCATCAGCCTCTCCAAGCCTGCCAAGGGCGACAAGGCTATCTATGGACTGGCGTGCATGGGAAGCTCTGACACCGCCGTGGTGCTGCTGCCCAACCAGGGTGGAGACCCCGTGAGATACAACATCCTGGATGCCTACAGAAAGCATCAGGTGTTTGGCGACATCGAGATAGGCGACTGGATCTGCGTGATACCTTGCCAAGACAAGGACGTCAAGAACGGTGCCGACATGGTGATAGACTTGGACAAGCTGAAGGCTACCTGGACTTACCCTGTGATGCCGCATCTCAGGGATGTGAGCCGACTCTCCAAGCGTCAGCAAGCCCGCATCTTGGCCAATATGCCTGATAGCATCGTGGAGACTTACATGGTGCCACGCCAGTATGGCTTTACCCTGAAGCGCATGAGCGAGGCCCAGTCAGTGGGCTTCGTGATGGCCAACAGCGATGTGGAGGATGATAGCCCAGTGGAATATCCTAAGGTGCCACAGTATACTGAGTGGCATGCCTGGAACGGCAAGCTCATCTTGGTAAAGGGCAGGAGAGAGATAGCTGGCGTGGTGTTCAATGAGAAGACCACATACGATACCCTCTCTTTCGTCTATATGAAGGGCGACTCCCTGGCTCTGGCTGATAGCAAGGGCAATATCACCGGCTATCATCGCAGCAAGGATGCCCGCAGCGTGAATGCCAAGGCACATGCCGCTGCCCAGAAGCTGAGCAACAAGTTGAAGCAGGAGCTGAAGTAATTAAGAATTAAGAATTAATAATTAATAATTAATTCTGCGGCGATGGCATTTTGTTGCATTTATTAGTATTATAATTAATAATTTATAATTTCGATGCAGAAAACGACGTAAATGACCGATTTCTCGGATTTTTTGTCTAATTTTGCACCTTGGAAATATAGGGGTGATTGTGCTGTAGCCAATAGTGCGATGAAAATAGTGCTAGGAGGCGGCAGGATTCTCACCTTATTATATATAATAACAGAACAAAGAAATATCAAAAATAAGAAATGAAGAAGAAAATTCAGTTCAGTCTCGTTTACCGAGACATGTGGCAGAGCTCTGGTAAGTTCCAGCCACGCAAAGACCAGTTGGCTAAGATAGCCCCAGTTATCATCGAGATGGGCTGCTTTAGCCGTGTAGAGACTAATGGTGGTGCCTTCGAGCAGGTAAACCTCTTGGCAGGTGAGAACCCTAACGAGGCTGTTCGTGCTTTCTGCAAGCCTTTCAATGAGGCTGGCATCAAGACCCACATGCTCGACCGTGGTCTGAACGCTCTTCGTATGTATCCAGTGCCTGACGATGTACGTGCCCTCATGTACAAGGTAAAGGCCAAGCAGGGTACTAACATCACTCGTATCTTCGATGGTTTGAACGATGTGCGCAACATCATTCCTTCTATCAAGTGGGCTAAGGAAGGTGGCATGACTCCACAGTGTGCGCTCTGTATCACCAATTCTCCTGTACATACTCTCGAATATTATATGAACATCGCCGACCAGCTCATCGCTGCTGGCGCAGAGGAAATCTGCCTCAAGGATATGGCTGGTATCGGTCAGCCTGCATTCCTCGGCAAGCTCACCAAGATGATCAAGGACAAGTATCCTGAGATTATCATCCAGTATCATGGTCACTCTGGTCCTGGTCTCTCCATGGCTTCTATCCTGGAGGTTTGCAACAATGGTGCCGACATCATCGATACAGCCATCGAGCCATTGTCTTGGGGTAAGGTTCACCCAGACATCATCTCTGTGATCAGCATGTTGAAGAACGAGGGCTTCGAGGTGCCTGAGATCAACATGAGCGCTTACATGAAGGCTCGTGCCATGACCCAGGAGTTTATCGACGAGTGGCTCGGTTACTTCATCAACCCAGGCAACAAGATCATGAGCTCTCTCTTGCTCGGTTGCGGTCTTCCTGGTGGTATGATGGGTAGTATGATGGCAGACCTCGGCGGTATGCGTCAGACTATCAATAATATCCGCAAGAAGAAGGGCGAGGAGGAACTTTCTATGGACGACCTCTTGATCAAGCTCTTCGACGAGGTAGAGTATGTATGGCCACGCGTGGGTTACCCTCCATTGGTAACTCCATTCAGCCAGTACGTAAAGAACATCTCACTGATGAACCTCCTCACTATGGAGCAGGGCAAGGGCCGCTTCGTGATGATGGACGACTCTATGTGGGGTATGATCCTCGGTAAGAGTGGTAAGATTCCTGGCACTATCGACCCAGAGCTCGTAGAGCTTGCTAAGAAGCAGGGCAGAGAGTTCACCGACGTAGATGCTCACACATTGCTCACCAACGCTCTCGACGACTTCAAGAAGGAGATGGACGAGAACGGTTGGGATTATGGTCAGGACGACGAGGAACTCTTCGAACTCGCTATGCACCCAGAGCAGTATCGCAACTATAAGAGCGGTCAGGCTAAGAAGAACTTCTTGGCTGATCTCCAGAAGGCAAAGGACGCTAAGCTCGGTACCACATTGACACCAGCTCAGCTCGCAGAGTTCAAGCACGCCAAGGCTGATGCTATCGTAGCACCAGTGGCAGGTCAGATCTTCTGGGAGTTCCAGGGCGAGGGCGAGTGCGCACCAGCCGTAGAGCCATTCATTGGCAAGGAGTATAAGGAAGGCGACGCATTCTGCTACATCCTCGCTCCATGGGGTGAGTTTGAGACAGTGCCAGCCGCTCTCGGTGGCAAGCTCGTAGAAATCAACGCTAAGCAGGGCAGCAAGATCCGCAAGGGTGATGTCATCGCTTACATTGAGCGTGAAAATAATTAATAATTAAGAATTAATAATTAATAATTAGGCTACGCCATGTGGTGCTCCTAAAATTATAAATTATGAATTATCAATTATTAATTGACAAGTATTATCCTGAGGATAATGAGCTTCGTCATATCCTCATCAACCATAGCCAATCTGTAGCGCGAAAAGCGCTACAGATTGTTTCGTCTCATCCCGAATTGCAACTAGACGCACAGTTTGTAGAGGAGGCAGCCATGCTTCATGACATCGGAATCTTCCTCACCGACGCTCCTGGCATCCAGTGTTTCGGCTCGCAACCCTACATCTGTCATGGCAGATTGGGTGCCGAACTTTTGCGCAAGGAAGGGTATGAGCAGCATGCTCGGGTATGCGAGCGCCATACGGGTGCTGGCATTACCAAGGAGCAGATAGAGCAGCAGCATCTCCCACTGCCGCACCAAGATTTCCTGCCTGAGACCATGGAGGAAAAGGTAATCTGCTATGCCGATAAGTTCTTCAGCAAGACGCATCTCGACAGAGAGAAGAGCAGCGAGAAGGCAGAGAAAAGCCTGGCCAAGTTTGGCGAGGAGGGAGTGAAGCGCTTCCAGCAATGGGAGCAGATGTTTGAATGAGAATTCTAATTTTTTGAATGAGAAAACAGTCAACTATAGTCGCTATGCTTTTTGCTACCATCTGTGTAATGATGATGGCAAATCCAGGTATGCCTGCTTCTAAGAAGAAAAAGAAGCAGCAGGCCGCCGACTCCACAGCCCTCGCTGTGGGCGACTCGGTATATGTGGACTCGCTGGGCAATGAAATCAATCCTGCCAACGATACCACACAGATGGACTCACTGCAGAAGGCTATATGGAAACATAATAAGGTGGTGGATGACAGCATCCGTCTCGACAGCATCGCCCGCAAGAAGCAGGGTGGCATCGATGCCCCCGTGCAATACCAAGCCGACGATTCGCTCGTATACGATGCCCACAGCAAGGTGGCTTACCTCTATGGCAATTCGAATGTGAAGTATACCAATATGGACCTCACCTCCGATCGCATCTCCATGGATATGGACAAGAGCAATGTGAAGGCAATGGGTACCGCCGACTCTACGGCAGAGGGTGGCATCAAGGGAAAACCTGTCTTCAAGATGGGCTCGGATACTTACGATACAGACACCATCAAGTTCAACTTTAAGAGCAAGAAGGCACTTATTAATAATGTATATACTGAGCAGCAGGATGGATTCCTCTCGGGTGTGAAGTCGAAGCGCGACTCCTCGGGTGTCATCTATCTGCAGCATGGTAGATATACCACCTGCGATGATCCGCATCCAGACTTCTATATCTCCTTGTCACGAGCCAAGGTGCGCCCAGGCAAGGATGTGGTGTTCGGACCAGCTTATCTCGTGGTGTGCGATGTGCCTATGCCACTGGGTATCCCTTATGGATTCTTCCCATTTACCAAGAGCTACAGCAGTGGTTTCATCATGCCAACATACGGTGATGAGAGTGCCCGAGGCTTCTATCTCAGGGATGGAGGATATTACTTCGCCATGAGCGATAAGTGGGACTTGAAGCTCCTCGGCGAAATCTACACCAAGGGATCATGGGGCATTTCGGCAGCCAGCAACTATAAGAAGAGATATAAGTATTCCGGCTCCTTCTACTTCAGCTACCAAGACACCAAGAATGGTGACAAGGGAATGCCTGACTTTACGGAGCAGGAGAGCTTCAAGATACAGTGGAGCCATCGTCAGGACTCGAAGGCGAATCCATATAGCTCGCTCTCGGCAAGTGTCAACTTCGCCACATCGAGCTATGAGCGCAACAACCTCAATTCGCTCTACAATCCGCAGACGATGACGCAGAGTACGAGAACTTCTTCCGTCAACTGGAGCACGCAGTTCTCTAGCATCGGCATGTCGCTCAGCTCTACGATGAACCTCTCGCAGAACATGCGTGACTCTTCGATAGCCATGACGTTGCCTGACCTCAACATCAGCATCTCTCGTTTCTACCCATTCCGCAGAAAGAAGATGGCGGGCGATGAGAAATGGTACGAGAAGATAGCCATGAGCTATACCGGACATATCTCCAACAGTATCAATACCAAGGAAGATAAGTTGATGCACAGCTCCCTCATCAAGGACTGGCGCAATGGTTGGCAGCATCAGATACCTATCAGCGCATCATTCACGCTTTTCAAGTATCTCAACGTGACGCCATCCTTCAACTTCACCGACCGTATGTACACCAATAAGGTGGAGAAGTCGTGGGATGAGGAGCGACAGGTGGAGAAGAGTGATACCACTTATGGATTCCACAACGTATATAACTGGAACATGAGCATCGGACTCTCTACCAAGATATATGGATTCTGGGTGCCAAACAGAAAGATATTTGGTGATAAGATTCAGGCCATCCGACACGTCTTCACACCGACAGTCAACTTCAGTTATGCCCCAGACTTCGGAGCCTCTCGCTATGGCTACTGGGAAACCTACCAGAAGACCGATGCCGATGGCAATGTGTCGCTCGTAAGTTATTCGCCTTATCAGAACGGGCTCTATGGTGTGCCGGGCAAGGGCAAGAGTGGCAACATCTCCTTTACTCTTGGCAACAACATCGAGATGAAGGTGAAGAGCGACAAGGACTCTACGGGCTATAAGAAGTTGAGCATCATCGATGCGTTCGACATCAACATGAGCTACAATACCGCAGCCAAGGTGCGCCCTTGGAGTGATATGAACATCAACCTGCGACTGAAGTGGTGGAAGAACTACACATTCAATATGAATGCTGTCTTCGCTACCTATGCTTATGAGATGGATGACCAGGGCAACGTCTATGTGGGCAACCACACGGAGTGGGGCAAGGGTCGTTTTGGACGATTCCAGGGTATGTCGCAGAACCTCTCATTCACCTTGAATCCTGAGAAGTTGAAGAAACTCTTCGGCGGAGGCAGTGATGAGGACGACAAAGATAAGAAAAACAACCGCAGCAATGACGATGAAGGCATGGATACCGACATCGAGAGCAATGTGGACGATGACTTGGAGAAGGGCAAGACGGCAGCCAAAAAGGGCGGTAAGGCAAAGACCGACTCCGATGGATACATGGCATTCAAGATGCCTTGGTCGTTGACCTTTGGTTATGGTATCACCATGCGTGAGGATACTCGTCGAGAGAAGTTTAATGAGAAGACGATGCGCTATCCATACAAGTTTACGCAGACGCTGAACATGAGTGGTAACATTCGCATCAGTGATGGTTGGAACATCAGCTTCTCTTCTGGTTATGACTTCGACAATCATAAGATTAGTATGACCACAGCCAGCTTGGCTCGTGACCTGCACTGCTTCAACATGAGCTGTTCGGTAGTGCTAGCGCCATACACCAGCTACAACTTCACCTTCCGTTGTAATGCGGCAACGCTGACGGATGCCCTGAAGTATGATAAGCGCAGCGGCTATTCCAATGCCGTGCAGTGGTATTAAGATATAAAGAAATCCCAGGCGATACGAAATCGTCTGGGATTTTCTTATTTCTTGAGTCCTTTCAGCCTTCTCTTTGCCTCTGGGTGGCTAGGGTAGAGGGTGAGGGCTTTCTTGTAGTTCATGATGGCGGCTTCCTTCATGTGCTCCTTTTCGCATTCCTTGCCCAGTATCACGTATTCGGTGGCTAGGCGCTTGAGAAATTTCTCTTGCTTTTTCTTTTCCTCATCCTTCTGCTTGATGACCTCTCTGAGACGTGCGTTCTCGGCTTCTAGCTCATTCATCTTGTTCAGCTTCTTGCGGATGAAACGCTTGGCTAGGGGCTTCTCTATGTCGTAACGGCTGTGGATGGCTAGGAAGAAGTTGTCTAGGGCTTCCTGCATGTCGCCACGGTCGTAGGCTTTGACGGCATCGTGGTATTGGCGGTCGGCTTTGCTCTGGGTGAGGGCGGAGTTGATGGTGTTCTGATCGTTGTAATGGCGGGCGAATTGCTTTACCTCATTGCGAACGAATACCTCGCTCTGGCGGATGGGCTCTTGCAGACTGATGCCCTCCAGGCTGGTGCAGCGAGAGAGCGCCACGTAGGTTTGACCACCAGCGAAGACACCGCCCGTGAAGTCTATCTTAACCTGATTAAAGGTAAGGCCCTGGCTCTTGTGAACGGTTATCGCCCATGCAAGGCGCAGTGGATATTGCTCGTATCTACCTATCTCTTCCTCCTCAATCTTTTTCTCCACCTCATTGAAGTGGTAGCGCATGTTGCTCCAGGCGGCAGGCTCCACCATTACGTCCTGTCCATTCTCCGTACGCACATAGATCTTGGCATTTTCCTCTTCATCGAAACCGATGATGGTGCCCAGCGTGCCGTTCACCCATTGGTGTTCGATGTCATTCTTGATGAAGATGATTTGGGCTCCCGTCTTCAGATAGAGTTCGATAGGGGTGGGGAGACTGCTCTCAGGAAATTCGCCCTGGATGCTGCCACGGAAGAGGGTGGGCTCACCGGGCAGGAGCTTGAGTTGGTTCTCGTTGATGTAATCTACCGTATCACGGCGGGTGGAGAGGGTGATGGCTAACTTGCTGTCGCTATCATCCAACTGGGCTCCCACACGCTGATTAAGCAACTGGAGGTCTTGCATGCGCACTTGGCTGGTGCGAATGTGGTCCAGGATGCCAATGAATGTTGGGTCGCTCTGGCGGTAAACTTTCTTCAGTTCAATGCTGACGAGGCTGAACTGCTGGAATATCTTGGCATCAAAGAAGAAACTGCTGCGGTAGAAGGGAGCAAGCAAACGGCGGTCGTCCTCCCTGACCACGGGTTCTAGCTGATAGATGTCGCCCACCAAGAGCAGCTGCTTGCCACCGAAAGGCTCACGCATGTTGCGGCAGTATACACGCAGTACCTTGTCGATGAAGTCGATGATGTCAGCACGCACCATACTGATCTCGTCGATGATGATGAGTTCTACCTCACGGATGATTTTTATCTTTTCGGAATTATACTTCAGTGTGTTGCGGATATTGCGCACGCTATACATGCTGTCGTTGGGCAGCAAAGGGTGGAATGGCAACTTGAAGAAACTGTGCAAGGTGCTTCCGCCAGCATTGATAGCCGCAATGCCCGTTGGGGCTAAGACGATGTGTTTTTTCTTGGTATTGGCGGCAATGTACCGCAAAAAGGTGGATTTACCCGTCCCCGCCTTTCCGGTGAGGAAAAGCGAACGACGGGTAAACTGTATGATTTGGAGTGCATTCTGCAACTCCGCATTGTCTAAATCAATCATATAAAATCATTAAAGGTCATCGAAGTTGACTGGCTGTTCAGTAGGCTTAGCCTTCTTCTTTTCTTTCTTGCCTTCTTCTGTTGTGGCAGCTGCTGGAGTTTCCCCCTCAGTATGTCCTGCTGGTCTCTCCTTGATGACAGGGTTGCCATTCTCATCGAGGATGATTTCCTCTTCTACAGCTGTACTATCTACGAATGTGGTGTCTACCTTTGGCTTTGGAGCATAGCTAGCACACATGTACATATCACTTGTAATGTCATCATCGTGTGGCTTGTCAAACTTGCCGTGATACTGCTGGAAGGCAGGGTCGGTGAAGATAGACTGCAAGAAATATCCGCAGATAGGCAATGCCGTGCGCGAACCTTGTCCAAGGGCTCCGGTGCGGAAGTGGAGACAGCGATACTCGCCACCTACCCAAGCTCCAACCACAAGCTTAGGACTTACGCCCATAAACCAAGCGTCTGAATGGTTGTTGGTAGTACCCGTCTTGCCACCAAACTCAGTGTCACGGGCACTGCTTACATAGCCCCAGAGACTCTGGGATGTACCACCTGGCTCACGCATACCGCCCTGCAAGAGCTGCTGCATCAGGAAGGCACTCTTATATGGGATTACCTGCTCCTCGGTGCTTGGACCCTCATAAACCACCTTGCCGTCATGGTCCACAATCGTGGTTACCAAAACTGGGTCGTGGTGCTTACCATTGTTGGCAATGGTGCTGTAGGCGCAAGCCATCTCCAGAAGGTTGACATCGCTAGAACCGAGTGCCAATGAAGGCTCATCATCCAGTGGGCTCTGAATGCCCATCTTCTTGGCGGTCTCGATGATGCGCTTGATGCCCATTTCCTGACCCAAGCGAACGGCTACGGAGTTGATACTCTTGGCAAATGCACTCTTCAGAGGGATGCTGTCGCCGGAGAAGGAACCATTGGCATTGGATGGAGTCCATTTTACCATCTCATGCTTCTTCTTGTCGTATACATCCATGGAGATATATTCGTCGCGGCGCTTGTCGCAAGGGGTCAAGCCTTGGTTCATAGCCTCGGTATAGACGAAGAGCTTAAAGGTAGAACCAGGCTGGCGTTCAGCCGTTACCTTGTCATACTTCCAGTGGTCGAAGTCGATGTCGCCCACCCATGCCTTGACGGCTCCAGTCTGTGGCTCCATAGCCACGAAGGCGCAGTGCATGAAGGTAGTCATATACTTGATACTGTCCTCTGAGGTCATCATCTTCTCCACGGTACCCTTGTCATAGTCGAATACCTTGACAGGGTGAACCCACTCTCTGTAATAGTAGTTTACGGAGTCAGGGTTGTTAGGGAATCGAGCCACGAGCTGCTTGTAGAAAGGCTGCTTCTCGGCGATGCCCTGTATGAAGTTAGGGATCACATTATGATTCTCATCCTGCCAAGGCTCCTCGCCCATCCACTTGCCATTGCCAGCCTGATTGCGGCGAATGCTCCAGTGGTTGTTGAAGTTCTGCTGCACCTGCTTCATTTGCTTGCGTGCAGCATCCTCGGCATACTTCTGCATGCGGGTGTCGATGGTGGTGTATATCTTCAAGCCGCTGGCATAGAGGTCATAGCCTTCGTCCTTGCACCAGTCTTTCAGATAGTTAGCCACAGCCTCACGGAAGTACTTAGCCTGTCCGTCGTAGTTCTCCTCCACCTTGAAGTCGAGCTTGATAGGCTCCTGGCTCAGTTCGTGATACTGGTCCTTGGAGAGGTCGCCGTGGGTCACCATATTATATAATACGGTGTTGCGGCGTTCCAAGCTGTTCTCAGGATTGGTACGAGGGTTATAATAGGTGGTAGCCTTGAGCATACCCACCAATATGGCAGCCTGATCGGTAGAGAGATCCTTAGGCGTGGTATTGAAGTAAGTCTTGGCAGCCGTCTTGATACCATAAGAGTTGTTGCCGAAGTCCACCGTGTTGGCATACATGGTGATGATTTCCTTCTTGCTGTACACGGTCTCCAGCTTCACGGCGATAATCCACTCCTTGCTCTTGATGATGAGCAGTCGGAGCAAAGGCACCTTGCCCAACAAGCCTGTAGAATACTGCGAGCGAACACGGAACATATTCTTTGCCAACTGCTGGGTGATGGTAGAGGCTCCACGTGCGTCATGATGTAAAAGGGCATCCTTTGCCGCACCGAACACACCGATAGGGTCGATACCGATGTGCTTGTAGAAACGCTCATCCTCAGTATCCACCAATGCCTTGAAGAAATCAGGGTTCACCTCTTCATATTTTACAGGTGTACGATTCTCATTGAAGTATTTACCTATCAACTTGCCGTCGGCACTATAGATTTCTGAAGCCTCGGACGTCTGCGGATTCATGATGCCCGAGAAGTAACCTGGGGATCTTCCGAAGAGCCACAAGAAGTTGATGTCTACTGCGCCTAGATACAAGATGAAGGCAACAATGCAACTCGCCAAGGCAACAAGAGTCTTGGTGTACCATGCCCTTCCCTGATACAAGCTTTTGTACCAAGGCCAGAAGGCACGTAACTTATGCCATAACCAGGCAAAGAGTGTTTTGACTTTATCCATATTTTGCTATCTGTTTTTTTCTGAAAAATAAGATAATTACTTTATTGGTTGCAAAGATACAACAATTATTTGATTTAGGGCTATATCTTACGTTAAGAATTATTTTTTCGGTCAAATCAGTGGTACAAAATGTTTCAGGAACATCACTGAATGTTTCATTTTGCCCAAAATCGCACGTTTGGGTAAAAAATCTCCCTATAAATTATCTTAAAACACTTGGAACATACAAAAAATATTCGTACTTTTGTGCTCAGATAAACAATCGTGAGACTAACTACGATGAACAGTCGAATAGAATCAGAACGATTAGCAAAAACGAATTTTATACAAAAACTTAATAATATATTAATTATGGTAAGTAACAACATTCCACAGGTCAAGCTCGGTATCATTGCCGTTAGCCGTGACTGTTTCCCAATTGCGCTTTCTACTCAGCGCCGTGAGAACATCGTAAAAGAGTACAAGGGTGAAATCTTCAACTGTCAGACAACAGTGGAGAACGAACAGGATATGCTCAAGGCTGTGGCCGAAGTAAAGGAGCAGGGCTGCAACGCCTTGGTTGTATTCCTTGGTAACTTCGGTCCTGAGACCCCTGAAACATTGATTGCAAAGAACTTCGACGGTCCTGTTATGTTCGTAGCAGCTGCTGAAGGTGACGGCGATATGATCAATGGTCGTGGTGATGCATACTGCGGTATGCTCAACTGCTCTTACAACC
>URLG01000067.1 GCA_900548535.1 Candidatus Segatella intestinihominis
ATGCCGACGGAACTCCAAAGCCAGACTTCGTGATGAACGACCCTTCTTACAGTGGTGTCATCCTCGTAGCAGGTAAGAACTTCGGTTCTGGTTCTTCTCGTGAGCACGCTGCATGGGCTATCGCTGGTGCAGGTTTCCGTGTGGTAATCAGCTCTTTCTTCGCTGATATCCACAAGAACAACGAGTTGAACAACCTCGTTTTGCCAGTTGTCGTTAGCGAGGGCTTCCTCAAGGAACTCTTCGAGAGCATCGACAAGGACCACAAGACAGAGGTGAAGGTAGACCTTCCTAACCAGACAGTAACTAACCTTGCTACAGGCAAGAGCGAGCACTTCGACATCAATGCCTACAAAAAGCACTGCTTGGAGAATGGTCTTGATGACGTAGACTTCCTCGTACAGAACCGTGACAAGGTAGAGGCTTGGGAAGCTAAGAATAAATAATAAGATTATGAAGATTGGTGCAAAGAGAGAAAATTCTCGTATCAGGGAGATAGAGATCATGGACAGCACGCTGCGTGACGGCGAGCAGACCAATGGTGTTTCCTTCCTGCCTCACGAGAAGTTGATGATAGCAAGGATGCTGTTGCACGATATCAATGTGGACCGCATTGAGGTGGCATCGGCACGAGTTTCGGAAGGCGAAAAGGATGCTGTCGCTCGAATTTGCCGTTATGCCAAGACCATAGGCAAGCTGGACAGCGTGGAGGTGCTCGGCTTCGTTGACAAGAACAAGAGTGTGGACTGGATAGCCGAATGCGGTGGTCATGTCATCAACCTGCTTGCCAAGGGAAGCTACAAGCACTGCACCCAGCAACTCAAAATGAGCCCAGAGGAGCATCTCGCCCATATCAAGCAGACCATCGACTATGCCCTGGAGAAAGGTTTCACCGTGAATCTCTATTTGGAGGATTGGTCGAGCGGTATGCGCGACTCACGTGATTATCTCTTCGGGATGATGGACGAGTTGGTAAAATTGCCTATCAAGCGATTCCTCTTGCCTGATACCCTCGGTATCTTGAACCCATTGGAGTGCGTGGAGTATATGCGACTGATGGTGCGCCGTTATCCCAACAGCCATTTCGATTTCCATGCCCACAATGACTACGACCTGGCGGTGAGCAACTCACTGGCAGCCGTACTGAGTGGAGCCAAGGGACTGCACGTGACCGTGAATGGCCTGGGTGAGCGTTGTGGCAATGCACCTTTGGCCAGTGTGCAGGTTATCCTGAAGGATATGTTTCATGCCAAGACCAATATCAAGGAGGATCGTCTGAACGATGTCTCCCATTTGGTGGAGGGGTATAGCGGTATTGCCGTGGCTCCTAACACCCCTGTGGTAGGCGACAATGTCTTCACGCAGGTGGCTGGTGTGCATGCTGATGGCGACAATAAGGACAAGTTGTATTGCAATGACTTGGTGCCTGAGCGTTTTGGCCGTCATCGTGAGTATGCGCTGGGCAAGAACTCAGGTAAGGCTAACATCATACAGAATCTGAATGAGCTGGGCTTGGAACTCACAGCCGAACAAACCAAGGCGGTAACCAAGCGCATCACCGAACTGGGCGATCGCAAGGAGCTTGTTACCCAAGACGACCTGCCATACATCGTGAGCGATGTGCTGAAGCATGGTGCGCCAGAGGATAAGGTGAAGTTGGTAAGCTATATGGTGTCCACCTCTTACGGCTTGAAACCTATCGCCAGCGTCAAGGTGGAGATAGATGGCAAGGAATATGAGGACCAGAGCACGGGTGACGGTCAGTATGATGCCTTCGTCAAGGCATTGCGCAACATCTATAAGTCGAAGCTAG
Source organism: Candidatus Segatella intestinihominis (assembly GCA_900548535.1). GTDB lineage: Bacteria > Bacteroidota > Bacteroidia > Bacteroidales > Bacteroidaceae > Prevotella > Prevotella intestinihominis. Next base: position 1,811 of record URLG01000067.1, read on the forward strand.
GCAAAACCTTCCCGCTCCTTGATAACTATCAGGTCAGCATTCCACCGGGCGGACGTACAGATGCCCTTGTCCAGACCGTTATCACATGGCGAGAAGGCGACCGCATCTGGCGCACACGCGGACTCGATGCCGACCAGACCGAGGCTGCTATCAAGGCTACGCTCAAGATGATTAATATGTATGAGGCTGATGAGAGTGATGAACAACCAGCATCGCCTCGCAATCTTGACATGGAAGACTAGAATCTTCCTGCTCAGCAAACAAGAAATAATAAACAAATAACATTAATACAAAGATGAAATTAAACATTGCAGTTCTCGCCGGTGATGGTATCGGACCAGAGATCATGAAGCAGGGTGTAGCCGTTATGCAGGCTATCGCCGAGAAGTTCAATCACGAGTTTACCTACAGTGAGGCTATCTGTGGTGCTCACGCTATCGACGAGGTAGGTGACCCATTCCCAGAGGAGACCTTCAAGACCTGTATGAAGGCTGATGCAGTGCTCTTTGCAGCTGTAGGTGACCCACGTTTCGACAACAATCCTACTGCCAAGGTTCGTCCTGAGCAGGGCTTGCTCGCCATGCGTAAGAAGTTGGGCTTGTTTGCTAATGTTCGTCCTGTTGCCACATTCGATTGCTTGCTCCACAAGTCTCCATTGAAGGATGAACTTCTCAAGGGTGCCGACTTCGTGGTAATCCGCGAGTTGACTGGTGGTATGTACTTCGGTGAGAAGTATCAGGACAATGACAAGGCATACGATACAGATATCTACACACGTCCAGAGATAGAGCGCATCTTGAAAGTGGCTTTCGATTTCGCCATGAAGCGCAACAAGCACCTCACCGTGGTAGACAAGGCAAACGTTCTTGCATCTTCTCGTCTCTGGCGCCAGATTGCCAAGGAGATGGAGCCACAGTTCCCAGAGGTTAACGTAGACTATATGTTCATCGACAACGCTTCTATGCGTGTATTGACAGAGCCTACTTTCTTCGATGTCATCGTAACAGAGAATACCTTCGGTGATATCTTGACCGATGAGACTTCTTGCATCACAGGTTCTATGGGCTTGCAGCCATCTAGCTCACTCGGTGAGCACACACCATTGTTCGAGCCTGTACATGGTTCATGGCCTCAGGCAGCAGGCAAGAACCTCGCTAACCCAGTGGCTCAGATCCTCTCTGCCGCTATGCTCTTGGAGCACTTCGGCTTGAAGGAGGAGGGTGCTTTGATTCGCAAGGCTGTTGATGCTTCACTCGATGCTAACGTTCGCACTCCTGAGATTCAGGTTGAGGGTGGCGAGCAGTATGGTACTACTCAGGTAGGTGAGTGGATTGTCAACTACATCAAGAATGCATAAAATAAAAAAATCTCCAGTGCTTGTGAAAGTACAGGAGATTTTTTTTTGTATTTATTTTTATCTGTGTTATTTTTTTTTGGTCAAAATCTCATAAATAATGTTCATTTTTGAGAAACTGAAATAACTTTTTCAGTTTTTTCTTGGTTTTTCGGATTACTCTTCGTACTTTTGCATCATGAAAAGAAATATAATATTATATATATCAGCACTTTTGTTGGCTACTCCAGCCCATGCTCAATATCAGTCCGAAGGACTTGGCTCGCTCTCCAAGGAGCAGGGCAAAGCTCTGCGCGATTCACTTTCCCTTGCCACCGAAAAGCTGGCTTATTATCCTGATAGCATTGATCTAAGACTGAAGAAGGCGGCGTGGAATATCCAGTTGGAGCAGTGGGCGTATGCCAAGGACGACCTGGACAAGGTGTTGTTTCTCAACAATACCAATATCGCAGGCCTCTTCTATCGTGCCTATGTCAATGAGCAGTTGCGTCGCTATAACTTTGCCCGTCTGGATTATCAGAATCTCTTGGTCTTGGTGCCAGGCAACTTCCAGGCGCAGCTAGGATTGGCACTTCTCAATCAGAAGGACAAGCATTATACCGAGGCTTACGATGGCATCAACAACTTGATAGAGCAATATCCCGACAGTGCTACAGCCTTTGCTGCCCGTGGAGGTATGGAGCGAGAGAAAAACCAGTTGGAACTGGCTGAGTATGATTATGCCAAGGCGATGCAACTGGATGCTCAGAATGCCGATTATGTGATCAATCATCTGGACCTCCTGATACTCTTGGACCGCAAGAATGAGGCTTACGATGACATAGAGCGATTGCAGAAAATGGGATTTAAGTCAGGTCAATTGCAGGACTTCTATGCCCGCCTTCGCAAAAAGAAGAAATAGGATTTAACTCAAAATACGGAATTATGAAGAAACTTTTGTTGGACATTATTGCCGTGTGTTGCCTGGGACTATTGGCTGCATGCGATAGTGTCTTCGATGTGCATCCTTACGATGTGCATGTGGATGGCGACAAGAATGTGAATGCTGCCAACATCAAGCGGATAGAGGCAGCTGTGAAGTCGAAAGATACCGTCCGCTTTGTGATGATTAGCGACACGCACCAGATGTATGATGACTTGGAGAAAGCCGTGAAGCATATCAATGCCAAGGGCGAGAGCATCGACTTCGTGCTGCATTGCGGCGACCTCAGCGACTTTGGTGGCACCCGTGAGTTTCAGTGGACGCGCGACCGATTGCAGAAACTCAAGAAGCCATTTGTAGCATTGCTGGGCAATCACGACTGCTTGGGTACGGGCAACCAAGCTTATAAGGTGATCTTTGGCGACCCTGACTTCAGCTTCATTGCAGGTAGGGTGAAGTTCTTGTGTCTCAATACCAATGCCATCGAGTTCGACTATTCTCGCCCTGTGCCTAACTTCGACTTTATGGAGGAGCAGCGTACTGCCGATTCGTTGGATTTCGACCGAACCATCGTTTGTATGCATGCTATGCCGTTTAATGAGCAATTCAATAACAATGTGGCTAAGGTGTTCAATTATTATTGCCATCAGATGCCAGGCTTGATGTGCTGCCTCTGTGGCCATGGTCATGCTACTAGGCAGGAGGACCTCTTTGAAGATGGCAACATCTATTATGAGATTTCCAATATTCCTAATCACGAATATTATATATTCACCATTACTCCTACAGGTTATAGCTATGAACTCGTCAAATTTTAAATATATATTGATGCTTTTAGTCTGTCTATGGTCAGGCAAGCAGCAATCAGCCGTGGCTTCTTCGCTTTTAGGTTCAGGCGATTTGAAAGTTTCTGGCGATTTGGAAGCAAAGAAGGATTCTGTGGTCCATGATACGTTGGTGCTGGATCAGAGCGGACATCTCTCGCCTTATGATCGTCGAGTGTTGAACTATCGCAAGCACTGGGAGGTGTTGATGCCTACCAATGGTGTGATCCAGGTGTGTGGCAATATGGGTATCGTTTCGATGGGTATAGGTTGGGCATACGGCAAGCGCCGTCAGTGGGAGACCCAGCTTCTTCTAGGCTATATTCCTAAGTTTGATTCGGATGATGAGAAATGGACCTTGACACTGAAGCAGAACTTTATCCCTTGGAAAAAGCCCATGGGCAAGGGATGGACGTTTGAGCCCCTGGAGTGCAGTCTCTACTTCAATACGGTGTTTGGTCATGACTTCTGGACCAAGCAACCCACCAAGTATGAGAGTGGCTATTATCCATTCTCCACTCGCATTCGTCCTAATCTGGCTTTCGGCGAGCGTTTCAAGTATGATATACCGCATAATAAGCGCAAGCGCATCAAGAGCATCACGTTCTTCTATGAGTTGGGTACCAATGAGATTTATGCCCTCCGCTTCTTCCGCAATGGTAATGCCGGCTTTTGGGATGTCTTCGGACTCTCCCTTGGAGTCAAGGTGCAGTATCTATAATATCCAAAAAGGCAACTTCCCTGTTTGTGGAAGGTTGCCTTTTTTCTGTTATAGTGGACATTTCTTGTTGAAGTTGTTGATGAGTTTGGCGACATACATGACATCTTCCTCCTTCATGCTCTCGTTGCAAGGCAGGCTGAGTTCTTCCTGGCAGATGCGTTCTGTGATGGGCAGAGAGAGATGCCCCAGCTGGTCTTGATAGCATTTCTGCTGATGGGGAGGAATGGGGTAGTGGACGAGGGTTTCTACGCCCATATTCTTCAGGTAGGCTTGCAACTGGTCTCTGCGGGGGGTGAGCAGTGGCAGGATGTGAATCACATTGTTCCCCATTATGCCTTTCGGAAAACATCTTGCTACGATGTCTCGGTCCAGATGTTTTCTATATAGCCCGAGCAATATGCCGCGTATACGGTTATGTATGTCTAGTTCTGCCAGTTTCACGTCTAGTATGGCTGCCTGTATTTCATCCATCCTGGAGTTTCTGCCCGTATAGTCAAATACGTATTTCTTGCTACTGCCATAGTTGTGCAATGCCTCTATTACTTTGGCCAGCTCGTCATCGTCGGTGGTTACGGCTCCTGCGTCGCCCATTGCTCCCAGGTTCTTGCCAGGATAGAAACTATGGGCTGCGGCATTGCCTAAGCTACCTGTCTTCTTGTATCTTTTCCTCTCTAATTGCAGTTTTAGTATCTCCAGTTCGTTCATCCCTTCTGTGTTCATGCGCTGTATGTTGCTGGAGCAGCCATGTGCCTGTGCATTGTCCTCGAAGAGCAGCATGTTGTGCTTTTGGCAGATGTCTAGCATCCTCTGGTTGATGCTGCACATGCCATAGAGATGCACAGCCATGATGGCACGGGTGCGAGGGGTGATGTGGCTTTCTATCTGGTCCGCGTCTATCTGGAGGTTTTCTGGCGTTGGCTCCACGAGGATAGGGGTGAGCCCCTGGCTGGTGATGGCGAGGATTGTGGCTATGAAGGTGTTGGCAGGCACGATGATCTCGTCGCCTTTGTGCAGTCTGCCCAGTATCATCTCACCTTGCAGGATGAGCTTGAGGGCGTCCAGTCCGCTAGCGCAGCTGATGCAGTGCTTGGTGCCGATGTAGTCTGCGTAATGCTCCTCAAATAGCTTGACGGCTGAGCCTTGCAGATACCATCCGCTCTTTGCTACTTTCTCGATGGCCTTCAGTATCTTTTCCTCGCCATAGCTCTCATTTATTTTCTTGAGATTTAAATATTTGATTACTTTTGTCATGATTTCTGCCGTTACTTATTTCATAGATAACGAGATAATGGACGGTTTATTGTTTGTGGATTGATAGAATAGGTGAACTGTGTATGCCAGATTATAGAAAAGCAAAGAGCGGCTACCTTCGCAGGCGACCGCTCTACATTCAATAGGTATTAGTTTTCTTTAAGGTAAAAAGATTGTATTCAGGATAACGTGTGCAAAGGTACTAATTTTATTTTAAATAAACGAATAAAAGCGAAACAATTTTCTCGTTTTCTTCAATTTTGTGCAGGAACGGTCGCTGAAGTCGGCAAACGGGGAAGTGAAGCATATAAAAGAGGGGGATATCATACAAAAAAAGAGAAGTTCAAATCAATGAACTTCTCTTTTTGATGGAGGTGTCTAGCGGAGTCGAACCGCTCTACACGGTTTTGCAGACCGTTACCTAACCGCTCGGTTAAGACACCATTTGCTCTATGAAAGCAATCATTTCTGAATTGCGAGTGCAAAGGTACAACAAATATTTTATTCCACCAAATTTTTCTGCAACTTTTTTTGATTATTCTTGCATTTTTCGTAAAAAGCACAGCCAGAGCAGTGGAAATCATGGCATTTTCTCGCCTTTTGCCATGTTTTGTAAAAACGAAAGGCGGCATATAAGATACATGCCGCCAATATCGTTGTGATGATAATGTATTGCGTTATCATTTTTTTCTTAGCCTACGGCGTTGTAGCCATTGGTTGAGTTCTTGCGCATGATGTCACGGATGTTCATCTCCTTGAATCCCTCAGCGCGCTTGGCTGCCTCTAGCTCTTCCTCTTCCTCGATGTCCTTCTCAGAGCGAGTGAAGGTGAAAGTCTTGTACTTAAACTCTGCGATAGCCCAGCCAATGATGGCTACCACGATCAGTGCGATAAAACCTGCTAATGCGTTCATTATTATATTTCTTAATTATTAATTCTTAATTATTAATTCTTAATTATTAATTATTAATTCTTAATACTCATCGTCGGTTACGTCTTCGGCATCATCGAGTCCCAGGTTTTCTGGGTCTTCGAATGTGGTGCGATAACTCTCCTCAGTGAGCTTGTCGTCATCAAATGCATCGTCGTCCTCGTCTGGGTCATTGTAGTGATCCTCGATCTCTGGTGCATCCTCATCTTCGTCGTCCTCCTCTTCTCTTTCTCTGAGTTCGTCCTCACGGTCCAGCTCGTCCTCGTCAGCGAAGCGCATGCGAATCTTCTCCATCTTTGGCTTCTCCTTGGCAAAGATAGCCTCTACCCAGGTACCCTTAGGCACTACGAATACCTCATAGTCGTCAGCGAGTTTCTTCTCGTACAAGCCACCTGGCTTTTTCAGTCTGTCCTTAGGCAGGGTGGTGGTGCTGATGTCGAAGGCACTCTCTATGATGTCCTGGATGCTCTGAGGTAGGCTCTCCCAACCGCCGCCGAAGTTGCGCTCCAGCAGTTCCATGAGCTTGGTGGCAGTGATATGACCCACGTTCTCGTATGTCAGGTCGGTTACTCGCATGATAGGGCGCTTCTTGATGGCATACTTCTTGTTCTGGTCGTCGATGCGTAAGGAGCCCACCTTGAATCCACGCTGTATCAGCTTTTCTATCACCTCAGGTCTGTCTACCTGAACCAGTTCTACTTCAAAAGCACTGCGGATGATGTCTAGATATCTACGCTGGTTGTCCTTGAGGTCGTTGTCTTTCTCAGCGGCTTCCCAAAGACGGAAGATGTCATTCTCCTGTACATCCCAAATGCTACTCTTCGTTAGAGATTTGAGGGTTATAACTTTATCTTTTTTCATTGTCAATAGTATTTTGCTTGCAAAAGTAAGAACTTCTGTTTATATATCCAAATTTTCTGACCATTTTTTTATCTTTTATCTCATTTTTTCTTCTCCTTTCATTTTTTTTGATTACCTTTGCACGTACTATGAGCAAACTTAATAATAAAATAAGTATAATAATATGAGTGAACCATTGGCTGAACGAATGAGACCTCACACGCTTGCCGACTATGTAGGGCAGAAGCATTTGGTTGGTGAGGGTGCCGTGCTGCGCAAGATGATTGACGCGGGGCGCATATCTTCTTTTATCCTCTGGGGACCTCCCGGAGTGGGCAAGACCACCCTTGCCCAGATAGTGGCGCAGACGCTCCATGTGCCATTCTTCACCCTCTCGGCTGTGACCAGTGGTGTGAAGGATGTGCGCGAGGTGATAGAGCGTGCCAAGAGTGGCCGATTCTTCAATTCGGCATCACCTATTCTATTTATAGATGAGATCCATCGATTCTCCAAGAGTCAGCAGGATTCGCTTCTCGGGGCTGTGGAGAAGGGCATCGTTACCCTGATAGGTGCCACCACCGAGAACCCTTCGTTCGAGGTGATTCGCCCTTTGCTCTCTCGCTGCCAGCTCTATGTGCTCAAGTCTTTGGGCAAGGAAGACCTGGAGAATCTGCTCCATCGTGCCATCACCGAGGATGTGGAACTCAAGCAGAAGCATATCCAACTGAAGGAGACGGGGGCAATGATGAGATTCAGTGGCGGCGATGCCCGCAAGCTGCTCAATATCCTGGAACTCGTGGTGGAGTCGGCTGGTTCCGACGAGGTGGTGATTACCGACCAGATGGTGGAGCAGCAGTTGCAGCAGAATCCGTTAGCCTACGATAAGCAGGGCGATATGCACTATGACATCATCTCTGCCTTCATCAAGAGCATCCGTGGCAGCGACCCTGATGCGGCGCTCTACTGGATGGCTAGGATGATAGAGGGTGGCGAGGATCCGCAGTTTATAGCTCGCCGAGTGGTGATCAGTGCCTCCGAGGATGTAGGGTTAGCCAATCCCAATGCCCTCTTGCTCGCCAATGCAGCCTTCGATACGGTGATGAAGATAGGTTGGCCCGAGGCTCGCATCGCCCTTGCCGAGGCAGTGGTCTATCTAGCTACCAGTCCTAAGAGCAATAGTGCCTATCTGGGCATCGATGCCGCCTTGGCAGCCGTCAAGCAGACGGGCAATCTGCCTGTGCCGCTCCATATCCGCAATGCGCCAACCAAGTTGATGGCAGAGTTGGGCTATCATGATGGCTATAAGTATCCGCATGATTATCCCGGTCACTTCACCGAGCAGCAGTATCTGCCCGATGACCTCAAGGAGGCTCGCTTCTGGCATGCCCAGCATTCCCCTTCCGAGGAGAAACTCTATAACTGGATGGTAACCTGTTGGGGGGAGAGGTTTAAGAATTAATAATTAAGAATTAATAATTAAGAATTAATAATTAAGAATTATGAATTGCCTTACGGTCTCAAGGGCGTTAGCCTAATTCTTAATTCTTAATTATAAATTATAAATTAAAATATGTATCAAGATACAGAGTTTGTGATTACGCTTCAGCGTGTCATTGAGTTTATCGGCACCTTTGCCTTCGCCCTTTCTGGCATTCGCCTTGCCGCCAGCAAGCATTATGACTGGCTGGGTGGTTTTGTGTGTGGCATCGCTGTCGCCATCGGTGGTGGTACCATCAGGGATGTGATGTTGGGCTTGCGGCCATTCTGGATGCTGAGTCCTATATATATATTATGTACGATGTTTGCGCAGTTGGTGGTCATCGTGTGCCATCATTATCTGCGCAGGCTTGATAACACCTGGTTTCTCTTCGATACCCTGGGCTTGGCGCTCTTCAATATCGCTGGTATCCAGAAGACGCTCGATTGCGGTTTCCCTTTCTGGGTGGCCATCATCATGGGCTGCATCACGGGAGCTGCAGGCGGCGTGATTCGTGATGTGTTGCTCAATGAGGAGCCCGTCATCTTCCGCAAGGAGATCTATGCCATGGCATGTGTGGCGGGCGGCTTGGCTTACTGGTTGCTGAGCTATCTGGGCGTCAGCCTCTATATCACGGTCGTTGTGGCGTTCTTGGTGGTGTGCATCATTCGCCTCTTGGCGGTTCGCTACCACATCTCCCTGCCTAAGCTCCGCGATGAGGAGTAATTAAGAATTAATAATTAAGAATTAATAATTAAGAATTAATAATTAATAATTAAGAATTAATAATTAAGAATTAATAATTGATAATTATCAGCAAGAATGAAATCATTAAACATTATAAATTATAAATTATACATTATCCTAGCCCTTATGTTGCTGTCGATGCCGATGGTGGCACAAAACAAGCGAGAGTTTCGTGGAGCTTGGATACAGTGTGTCAATGGTCAATACCTGGGCAAGAGCACCCAGCAGATACAGTCCATGCTCACCCAGCAACTGGACGAGTTGCAGAAGGACGGCGTGAATGCCATTATCTTCCAGGTGCGTGCCGAGTGTGATGCGCTCTATCAGAGCGACCTGGAACCTTGGAGCAAGTTCCTCACCGGAGTGCAGGGCAAGGCTCCGTCTCCTTACTGGGACCCTCTACAGTGGATGGTGGAGCAGTGCCACAAGAGGGGCATGGAGCTGCATGCGTGGATCAATCCTTATCGTGCCAAGCATGGTTCCACCTCCTTCGCTCAGCTCTCCTCTCAGAGCATCGTGAAGAAGCATCCTGAGCTTTGCTTCAATTATGATAACCTTGTCATCATGAACCCAGGCTTGCAGGAGAGTGCCGACTATACCTGCAAGGTGGCTGCCGACATCGTGAGCCGCTATGACATCGACGGTTTCCACATCGATGATTATTTTTATCCTTATCCAGCGCCAGGCAAGCAGATACCCGATCAGCAGCTCTATCAGCAGTATCCCAATGGATTTCGTACCATTGGTGATTGGCGCCGCGACAATGTGAGCCGATTTGTGAAGCAGCTGGGCGAGACCATACACCGTATCAAGCCATGGGTCAAGTTTGGCGTGTCTCCATTTGGCATCTATCGCAACAAGCGCAATGATCCGAATGGCTCAGAGACCCTCGGTCTTCAGAACTATGATGACCTCTATGCCGATGTGCTGCTCTGGGTCAATAATGGTTTCATAGACTACTGCGTGCCTCAGCTCTATTGGGAGATAGGCAACAGAGCTGCCGATTATCAGACCCTCATCCAGTGGTGGAACAAGCATGCGGGCAATCGTCCGCTCTATATCGGTGAGGACATCGAGCGTACCGCCAAGTTTGCCGACCCCGTGAATCCTCGCAGTCATCAGCTCCCTGCCAAGCATCGCCTGCACCAGCAGATGAACAATGTGAAGGGCACCGTGCTCTGGTATGCCAAGACCGCTGCCGACAATGTGGGCAACATTGGCCATACGCTGCGCGATTATTACTGGCGCTATCCAGCCCTGCCTCCATTGATGCCCTTCCTCGATGATAAGGCACCAAAGCCTGTGAAGAGCCTCAAGTTTGTCTGGACCGCCGATGGTCCTGTGCTCACCTGGGCGGCACCTAAGGCTAGCAAGAAGAAGTGGGGCGACCAGGTGAATCGCTTCGCCATCTATCGCTTTGAGAAGGGCGCCGAGATCAATCTGAATGATGTTACCGCCCTGCAAGCAGTAACTTACGATACCCAGTACAAGGTACCTTACGTGAAGGATCAGAAGTATCTTTATGTAGTTACCTCTCTGGATAGAGTGGGCAATGAGAGTAAGGGCAAGAAGGTTCTGGTAAGGCTATAATAAAAAAACTTATGCCGTCAGCTTGTTTTGCAGGCTGACGGCATAAGCTTTTTTTGAGTTAGTGGCTTGCGAATATATTTGTGTGGTGGCTATGTTGTGATGGCCCAGTAGTTGCGATACGGTGTAGATGTCGGCACCCATGTTTAGCTCCAGCGTGGCAAAGGTGTGTCGGGCTGTATGGAAGTTGATGGGTTGCTGGGTGATGTGTGCTTCATTCATCCATCGGCGTAGCATCAGAGCCAGTCTGGCAGATGATAGGGAAGCGAAGTATTTACTTTCTTTAGCGGTGGAAGAGGGCAGGCAGTCCAGGGCTAGGTTGGATAGGGGAATGGTGAGCCATTGTTGAGTTTTCTTTATCTTCTTATATATATAATAATGTTGGTCGTCCTCTTGTCTTAGGTCCGAAGGTTTCAGTTCTAGCACGTCGCTTTTTCTGAGTCCTGTCAGGCAACTGAATAGGAAAGCCTCTTTGAGCAGCGGAATGGGGCATTCTGTTTGCATCATCTTTTTCAGTTCTTCCATTGATAGATGTGGCTTTTCCGTTCTGATGGTTCTTGTACGATAGCAGCTGGGCAGATAGTCCATGGGGTTCTCGGATAGCAGCCTTTGTCTTACGGCTTCCCTTAGGATGGCTTTCAGGATGGTGCATTTCAGGTGGATGGTGTTGTCAGCTAGTCCCTTTCTGCTTTTCATGTGATGATGCAGGTCTTGCGCTTGGCGCAGGTAGTCTATGAATTGTTTGCAAAACTCAGTGTCCACATTCTTGATCTTCATCTTATGGGCACCAAAGTTCTCCAGATGCTTCACCAGTGTGAGCACGCTGCCGCATCTTCCTTGGTATCTTTTTTCTCCAGGTCGTCTACGTTCTTCGGCATATTGTTTCACAAAGTCGATGAGGCTTATGTTAGCTTTGCTGTTATAAAAAGTGTTCTTGATACTCTTGAGTATGGATTCTATTTTCTTCATTGTTTCTTTCTTTTATTTTGTTAATAATAGTTTTGTCGTTACAAAAATAAAAGGATATTTTGGGATAACCAAATAAAAAGGGAAATATATGCGATATTTGATGTAAAATAGATATAGTTGTATGATAACTGTAGCTCTGCAAAAGTAGATATAATTATCGAATTATACCAATTTTCTATATCTTTTAACACGAAATTAACACTATGTTTGAGCATTTTCATCATATTCAGCCCAAATCCTAGATTTAGGATGGTCTCTTACTATTAATATTAGACAATTAAGCTTTATTTGTTACAATAATATGCATAAAATATACAGTTATCATACAACTGTATCAGGTGGACAAATACCATCTTATGTTGAACAAATAAAGAGAAAAAGAATGAAGAGTTTTCGACTCTATATATTAATGTTTGCATTGGTATGTACCTGCGTATGTGCCAATGCTCAGCGTGTGGCTGTGAAGACCAACATGCTCT
>URLG01000068.1 GCA_900548535.1 Candidatus Segatella intestinihominis
TCAACAAGATTGAGGAGATGGGATTCCACGACTGCCTGCGCCTCATCCACTTCCATATCGGTAGCCAGATTACCAAGATTCGCCGTATCCAGACTGCCCTTCGTGAGGCTGCGCAGTTCTATATCAACCTGCACAAGATGGGCTACAACGTAGATTTCGTGGATTGCGGTGGCGGTCTGGGCGTCGATTACGATGGCACTCGTTCCTCTAGCAGCGAAAGCTCAGTGAACTACTCCATCCAGGAATATGTCAACGACTGCGTATATACCTTCGTAGATGCAGCCAACAAGAACAATATCGAGCACCCTAACCTCATCACCGAGAGTGGCCGTTCGCTCTCCGCCCATCACTCAGTATTGGTGATTGACGTATTGGAGACAGCTTCCCTGCCAGAGATGCCAGAGGAGTTTGAGGCAAAGGAAACCGACCATCAGTTGGTAAAAGACCTCTATGAGATATGGGACAACCTGAATCCTCGCAACATGCTGGAGGACTGGCATGATGCCGAGCAGATACGCGACGAGGCATTGCAGCTCTTCTCTCACGGCATCGTAGATCTAAAGACACGTGCCGAGATAGAGGCGATGTACTGGAGCGTATGCCACGAGATCAACAGCCTGGCCAAACACATGAAGCATGTGCCAGAGGAATTGAGAGGACTGGACAAGTTGCTTGCCGATAAGTATTTCTGCAATTTCTCTCTCTTCCAGAGTCTGCCAGACAGTTGGGCTATCGACCAGCTCTTCCCTATCATGCCTATCCAGCGATTGGACGAGCGTCCTACCCGCAACGCTACCCTGCAAGACATCACTTGCGATAGCGATGGCAAGATAGCCAACTTCGTTACAGATGGCCATATTGGCAATGTGCTGCCTCTCCATCCACTGAAGAAAGACGAGCCATACTACCTGGGCGTGTTCCTCGTAGGTGCCTACCAAGAGATTTTGGGCGATATGCACAATCTCTTCGGCGATACCAACGCTGCCCACATCTCTGTCAAGGATGGCAAGTACAATATCGACCAGATATTCGATGGCGAGACCGTAGAAGAGGTTTTGGATTATGTACAGTACAACCCTAAGAAGCTGGTTCGCCAGTTGGAGCAATGGGTAACCAAGAGTGTGAAGGAAGGCAAGATCTCGCTCGATGAGGGCAAGGAGTTCTTGGGAACCTACAGAAATGGCCTCTTCGGATACACATATCTTCAGTAAGTGAAGAATGAAGAGTGAAGAGTGAAGAAACAACGTTCGGCGGCCGAAGGGAAAGCCAATTCAATTGCTTTACTAATCATAAAGTTCAAAGCTCAAAGTTCAAAGCTCAAAGTTCAATGTTCAAAGTTCAAAGTAACAATATGGAAAAGATTACAATAGTAAAAGTGGGCGGTGCCATCGTTGAAGACAGCGAGAAGCTGGCACAGCTCCTGAAGGATTTCGCTGCCATACCAGGCAAGAAAGTCTTGGTACATGGCGGCGGCAGACGCGCTACCAAGGTTGCCGCAGCCCTCGGCATAGAGAGCAAGATGGTAAACGGGCGTCGCATCACTGATGCCGACATGCTCGAAGTGGTAACCATGGTATATGGTGGATTGGTCAACAAGAACCTCGTGGCAAAGCTCCAGGCCAACGGCGTGAACGCCCTCGGCTTGACAGGTGCCGACATGGACGTCATCCACAGCCATAAGCGCCCATTGAAGGATGGCATCGACTTCGGTTTCGTAGGTGATGTGGAGCGTGCCGATGGCAAGATGCTCGAGACTCTCATCGAGGCAGGCGTAACCCCAGTGATGGCTCCATTGACCCACGATGGCAAGGGAAACATCCTCAACACCAACGCCGACACCATCGCCAGCGAGACAGCCAAGGCTTTGGCTCCTTACTACGACGTGACCCTCATCTACAGCTTCGAGAAGAAGGGCGTATTGAGCAATCCAGACGATGACGACAGCGTTATCCCTGTGATTACCCACGAAGACTTCGAGAAGTACAAGGCTGATGGCACCGTAGCAGGCGGCATGATTCCTAAGCTGGAGAATGCACTTGCTGCCATTGATGCAGGTGTTAAAGAGGTAATCATCACCCTAGCCACCGCCATCGACGGCAAACACGGTACAGTGATAAAATAAGAGAGAATTAGAAACAGATAATAAACATAGAAAGGTTAATAGAGGTTAAAAGCTAAAGTTGGCTGTAACTTTCTTATAACCCAGTCGTCATTGATTATAGAGGGATGAAAGAAATCAGTTTCCGAAACGATGTTTTGCCACTGAAGAATAAGCTCTTCAGACTGGCACTGCGCATTACTCTCAACCGGGAGGAAGCAGAGGACGTTGTGCAGGACACCATGATCAAGGTCTGGAACTCGCGCGACAAATGGCAGGAACTCGATAGCATCGAAGCCTACAGCCTCACCATCGCACGCAACCTCTCGCTCGACCGCATCAAGAAGATGGACAATCAGAATGATTCCTTGGAAGAGCAGAAGGTAGAACGCCTGGACATGGCTTCCACCCCATCTGAACGAATGATACAGAAAGACAAGCTGGACATCGTGAGGAGCATCATCAACGAGTTGCCTGAGAAGCAGCGCTCCTGCTTGCAACTTCGAGACATCGAAGGCAAGACCTACAAGGAGATAGCCAGTATACTCTGCATCACCGAAGAACAAGTAAAGGTGAACATTTTCAGAGCTCGTCAAACAGTTAAACAAAGATTTCAACAATTCGACAGATATGGATTATAAGTACATCAACCAACTTTTGGATCGCTACTGGAAGGGCGAGACTTCTCTCGAAGAAGAGGAGATTCTCCGCGCATTCTTCAGCCAGGACGAGTTGCCTGCCGAGCTGAAGCCTTATCAAGCACTCTTCTCTTACGAGATGGGCGAGGCTAAGCAAGAGACGCTGGGTGATGACTTCGACCAGAAGATGATGGCGATGATTGAGGATGAATACACCAAGGAGCCTAACAAGGCGAAGGTGGTTTCACTCACAGAGCGCTTGAAGCCTCTCTTCAAGGCTGCCGCTGTGGTGGCTATCATCCTGACACTGGGCAATGCTGCTCAGGTGCCATTCCAGCAGGATGCCGACAATCAAGTTGAAAACGTAGGATATACCAAGAGTGGCAAGGGCTTGTCCGTAGCCATGGGTGATTCTGCCTCGGTCGATTCGATGCAGCACAGCAGCATCGACCAAGTGAATACGCAGAATTCTCCTACGATATTGAAGTAGATTATTTCTATGCTTTCTCTATAAAATCATGTTTAGTAAAACAATTACGAAACTGTGAAGTTTCAATTCTCTCAAATTTTTCATAACATACTAACGTAATAGGGCTGCCAGGATGTACTGGCAGCCCAACTTTTTATATACCTTTTCTTATATCTATCGAAAAACGCATTTCCTAGCCCTTCTTGAGCCTCTGAACCATCTGGATGAAGCTTGGTATCATGATGCAGAGAGAGAAGCCTACGGCGTAATATACGGTCTTCTCATCGCCATGGAACAGGTCGATGAGCTTGCCATTGGTCTGTGGTAGGATATTGGCCAGAATAAACGCCACGGTATTGTTAACCCAGTGCAGCAGGATGCCTGGCACGAGGCTCTTGGTGCGATAATACATCCATCCCAGTATCAAGCCCATCAGGAGAGCATTGACAAACTGCGCCATATTGCCATGCGCCACACCAAAGATGGCGGCAGAAATCATGATTGCCACCCAGTGGTTCTTCTTGCTCATCATATCCAGCAAGGTGCGGAGAATGGCACCACGGAACACAATTTCCTCAGCCAATGGTGCCAAGATGCCCACAGCCACATAGCCCCAAGGTTCCTTCATCAGGCTGGCGAACAATCGCTCGGCACTATCGTCCATCTCGATGCCCAACTGCTCATAGAGGAAGGTGAGCGGAATGATGGCTCCCAAGGTGAACAAAGCCACCCAAAGGAGTTGCAGCCATGGCTTGGAGAGGAGATAATCGCGCGTAACGGGGGTCCACTTGATGCGTAGGAAGAGCGCCAAGGTGATGACATTGCTGAATACGGAGGTCAGAGCCAGCAAGATGGCGTTGCCACCCGTAGCCATATCCTGCACCGTAGCCATATAGCCCACGTGCTTCACCGCAGCCCAGATGCCCGCACCTGCGTACATCACAATCATCTGGATTACTATAAATAGGATGATGTATAAGACTACATCCAATATTCCTTTCTTCAAACTAATCTTTGCCATTTTCTTCTTCAAATAAATTAATTATCATTTGTTCATCCTCCTTCAACTGCGCCGCCAACTCCTCAGGGCTCTCAAACTTTCTCTCGCCTCGGATGCGCTTCACAAAGCTCACCAGCAGGAGTTGGTCGTAGATGTCGCCCTCAAAGTTGAAGATATGCGTCTCCAGCGTCAGCTGCTTGCCATCGAAGGTAGGTCGGGTGCCGATGTTCATCATACCCTGCTTCCATACCACTGTACCTTCCAATCGTGCCTTTACGGCATATACGCCAGGGGCAGGTATCATCTGCCCGAAATGGGAGAGGTCGAGATTGGCGGTAGGGAATCCGAGCTTTCTGCCCTCGTGATAGCCGTTCACCACCTTGCCAATGATGGTATAGGGGTAGCCCAGGCACTGGTTTGCCATATCCACCTCGCCCTCTTTCAGGAACGAGCGAATCACGGAGGAGGAGATATTGATGCCATTCATAGAATAAGCCTGGTTCTTGATCACCTCGATGCCCATCTCCTTGCCATAGCACACGTAGTCATCAAAAGTCTCCTCTCGGTTATGACCGAAGCGATGGTCGTAGCCGATGAAGAGCTTCTTTACGTGCAGATGGTCGTGGAGCACCTGCTGCATAAACTCCCTAGCCGACATAGCTGCCATCTCACGTGTGAAATGCAATACCACGGCATCATCCACCTCCGTCTTGGAGAGCAGGAGCAGCTTGGAGTCGAGCGTGCTCAGCATCTCCGGCTGATAATCGCTCTGAAGCACCTTTCTGGGATGCTCATCAAAGGTGATGACCACCGCCGGCATACCGTCCTGTCGTGCCGTCTCCACCAGATGGCTTATCAAGAACTGATGTCCCCGATGCACGCCATCAAAGAAGCCGATGGTGGCTACGCAAGGCTCTGTCATCGCCACCTTATTATCATAATATATTGTATTCATTACTTATTTCTCTTAGCCAATAATCTCTTAAATAGTCGGAACACCTCGCCTGCCCAGAGCACGATGGAAGTGCCACCGATGATGGCAAGCCACTCTGTAGCCGACAATGGCACGGTGCGGAACATCTCGCCACCGAAGGTCACGATGATCCACTGTCCTATCAATATCAAGCCCAATACCAAGATCATGCCCTTGTCCTTCAGGAAGTGGCGGAAGGCAGTGCGATTGCTACCCAAAGCCTTGGCATTGAAGAGATTCCAGAACTGTATCATCACGAAGATGGTGAAGAAGATGGTGAGTTCATGGACATCCACGCCGCCCTCGCCCCTGCGCTCGCAGTAGACGAGCAGGGCAAACATCACGGCGAAGAATACCACGCCACAGAAGAGGATGCCCCAAGCCATACTCTTGGTGATGATGAAGTCGGAACCCTTGCGAGGCTTGTCTTGCATCACCTCATGCGATGGAGGCAAGGATGCGAGCGCCAAGGCTGCAAAGGTATCCATGATGAGGTTGACCCAGAGTATCTGCGTTACCGTGAGCGGCATCTCCGTACCGATAACCGAGCCGCCCAACACCAAGAGCAGGGCTACCACATTGACCACCAACTGGAAGAAGAGGAATCGCTGCAAGTTGCGATAGAGCGAGCGGCCCCACATCACGGCATTGGCAATGCTCTTGAAGGAATCATCGAGCAGAGTCATGTCCGAAGCCTCCTTAGCCACGGAGGTACCAGAACCCAGCGACAAGCCCACATGGGCATAGTGGAGGGCTGGCGCATCATTGGTACCATCGCCCGTTACAGCCACCACATCACCACGCTTCTGGAGCATGGCTACGAGTCGCTGCTTGTCGGTAGGACGGGCACGGCTCATCACCCTGATGTCCTTGGCACGCTCATAAGCCTCCTCATCCGAGAGAGCTTCCCACTGTTCGCCCGTTATCATCTGCTGGTCGAGCGAAGTCATGTCGCCATCGGCGCCGATGTTCTCAGCCTCATCCTCAAATACGCCTATCTGCTTACCTATCTCCAAGGCTGTGGCTGCGGTATCACCCGTTACCATCTTAACCTCGATACCCGCACGGCGACACTCCTTGACGGCTGCCGGCACGTCCTTGCGGATAGGGTCGGTGATGGCTACGAGAGCCTGCAGGGTGAAGTTCTTATCAGACAGGAGCTGGCTGATATTGAGATCTGCCTCTATCTCCTTAAAGGCGAAAGCGAGGGTTCGCATAGCCTTATGTTGCCATTCATCCAGCTCACGAAGAGCCTGGTTGCGCTCTCGCTCCTCCATCTGGCAGAGGGAGAGCACGATTTCTGGCGCACCCTTCACCAGGAGATATTTCTTATCAGATACCTCGGCGATGGTAGCCATGTATTTCTTCTCGGTAGAGAATGGTTGCTGCTTCAGCACCTTAGCCTGCTGGCGAATCTCCTTATAATCCTTGCCTTTCGACTTGAGCCACAAGAGGAGAGCCGACTCGGTAGGATTGCCGATAGCCTTGTCTTCGTCTAGTTCGGCGGTAGAGTTGAGGGCTATCGCCACATCCAAGAGCTGGGCGTTGTCATCCTTCTGCAGGAGTTCGTCCACCTGCATCTGGTTTTGGGTAAGCGTACCCGTCTTGTCGGTACAAATCACGGTTACGGCTCCCATCGTCTCACAGGCATGTAGCTTTCTTACCAAGTTGTTGGATTTCAGCATACGTCGCATGTTCAGGGCAAGCGAAAGGGTGATAGCCATAGGCAAACCCTCTGGCACAGCCATCACGATGAGGGTAACCGCCATCATGAAGTAGCCCAACACGATCTCTGCCATATAAAAATAGTCCTTGCCGCCCCAAACAGGATTGGTGAGGATATCGTGAACGAGGAAGATGACAAAAGCTGCCACGGATACCACGCTGCCCACCTTGGATATCATGGAGGCAAGCTTATCCAGCTGCACATAGAGCGGCGTCTTCACTGATGTCTGCTCAGTGGACTTCTGCGCCACCTTACCTATCTCAGTGGCATCGCCCACGGCGGTTACCACAAATTCTCCCCTACCATTCATCACCATGGTAGAGCGGAGCACCACGTTGCGAGGATAGGCACCATCGCCGCCCCCTTCCAGGTTCTTCTCGGTGATAGGCTCGCCCGTCAGGGTAGACTCATTGATTTGCAGGTCGGTGCAAGTGAGGAGCTCGCCATCGGCAGGCACCTCGTCGCCCACTTCGATGAGCACCACGTCGCCCACCACGATGTCGTGGCGAGGTATCTGCATCACCTTGCCCTTGCGGCGCACCTTCACGGGCTGCTCCTCGCTCAGGGCAGTGAGCACATTGAATTTCTTGGCAGCATCACGCTCAAAGTAGAAACCCACGGTGGTGGCTAGGAAAACAGCCACGAAGATACCGATGGTCTCCATAAAATTCTGTTCGATAAAGGCGAGGATGAGCGAAACGAATGCCGCAACGAGAAGTATCTGGATAATCGGATCGCGATACTTATCCAGATACAATTTCCATAATGAGGTACGATGAGGAGGTGTCAAGACATTGCGTCCATGTTGTTCCCTACTCTGCTTTACTTGTTCGTCGGTCAAGCCGAATCTCTTGTTTTTGTCTATATCCATTTTTCTTGATAGAAGTACTTCTTACTACATACGTGCGCATACGTACGCACATACAGGGTGCAAAGATACACTATTTTTTTCATACTCCCCTCATTCTCCTTATTAAAAAACATTATATTATCTTATTTCTTGGCATAAATCATCCCACCTGCCTCCAAATACAACACAGTTTGCGTTTTCTACCGCACACCGCACAAAATCCTTGTATCTCTCTATACTACTGTCAATTACACGAGTGCGGTGTCAGTCTCAACACCACACAACACCTCACAACACCGCACTCATTTATAGCCGTTTGGATATCAGAAAACCTGCCTCTCAGTACTACTTGCTTAAAAAACAAAGAGTGCGGTGTTGTGCGGTGTTAGTGCGGTGTTTACCCAACACCACACACCACCATACTCGCTATGCCACAGCATGTTAACCCACACCTAGTGCGGTGTGCGGTAGAAAACAGAAACTATGCTTCTACAGGACATGGAAATCCCATTCCATTTCCATATTTCCACCCCAAGAATCCCAATCCCCGATCTCTTAAAATCTCCATCCTAGTAGTTCGAAAAAGTTCCTCCCCACGGCACCAAAGTGCCCTCACCGAGAGCACTTCAGTGCCCCAGCGAGGAACAAATCTCATCATCCCGAAGCCCCAAACACAAGATGCTGGATAAACAAAAAACGCCCCATCTCGAAAGATTTTCCCGAAAATATTTGGTTATTTGCAAAAAAGCTAGTATCTTTGCATTCGAATTTGATAAAAATTCTCGGACTTGTAGCTCAGTTGGTTAGAGCAACAGACTCATAATCTGGAGGTCCTAGGTTCAAGCCCTAGCTGGTCCACACTAAAAATCAGCGACTTACGCTTTCGAGCGCAAGTCGCTTTTTTGTTTGAATCCCCCAACACATAAAAGCATTTTGAAGAAAAGAATGACATTTTAACGCCCTTTTTATGGTTTTGTAACAAATTAATCGTACCTTTGCAGCCGAATTTAAAACATATTATTATATTATAATGTAAAGAAGATTATGAACAAATTCTTTAAACTCATCTTTGTGCTTTGCGCTTTCTGCGGCATTGCACAGGCGCAACCAGCTAGACCAAAGCTCATTGTAGGTTTGGTTGTAGACCAGATGCGCTGGGATTATCTGTATCGTTATCAGGATCGCTACTGCGACGGAGGATTCAAAAGACTGCTGAGCGAGGGATTCAGCTATGAGAACTGTCGCATCCCTTATATCCCATCGGTTACCGCCATCGGACATACCTCTATCTATACAGGCTCCGTGCCTTCCATCCACGGCATCGCCGGCAACAACTTCATGAAGGATGGCAAGAAGACATACTGCACAGAAGATAACACCGTAAAGCCTGTAGGCTCTAACGGAAAAGCGGGACTGGAATCACCTCGCAACATGTGGTGTACCACCATCGGAGATGAACTTCGCATCGCCACCAACGACCGCAGCAAGGTAATCGGCGTGGCCATCAAGGACCGTGCTGCCATCCTCCCTGCCGGCCACCATGCCAATGGTGCTTACTGGTTTGACCCAGAAGCAGGCAAGTTTATCACCAGCAGTTTCTACATGGACAAGTTGCCTGCGTGGGTAAACAACTTCAACAAGCAGAATCTGCCTAAGAAGTATCTCTCTGAGAAATGGAACACGCTCTATCCTATCGACACTTACAAGCAGAGCACTGCCGATGAGACAGACTATGAAGCTGAGGTAAGACCAGGCGTAAAGGCTACATTGCCTCTCGATCTCCCGACCCTGAGCAAGAAATATGGATACGACATCTTGCGCAGCACTCCATTTGGCAACAGCTATACACTGGAGATGGCAAAGGCTGCCATCGCTGGCGAAAACTTGGGTGGCGGCAATGAGACCGACTTCCTAGCCGTAAGTTGCTCTTGCACCGATGTCATCGGCCATCAGGTAGGTCCTAACGCCGTAGAGATTGAGGACACTTATCTTCGTTTAGACAAAGACTTCGCTGATTTCTTCAGCTATCTGGACCAGAAGGTGGGCAAAGGCAACTATGTGGTATTCCTCAGCTCAGACCATGGCGGCATGAACAATGCCAAGTTCTTGCAAGACCGCCGCATCCCAGCAGGCAGTTGGGACGGAAAGACAGCCCAGAAATACCTCAACGAAATGCTGCTAGCCAAGTATCCAGCAGCGGGCAAGCTCGTAACTTGGGTAAGCAACTATCAGGTATTCTTTGATACTCAGAAGATTGATTCACTCGGTCTTGACTACGCAACCATCAAGCAGGATGTGGCAAACCGACTGAAGAAAGACAAGGCTATACACTATGCCTTCGATATGGAAAAGACCTCCATCGAGAGCATCCCTGAGGACGTGAAGTTCAGAACCATCAATGGTTACAACCGTGAGCGTAGCGGTGGTGTTCAGATTATCATGAAGCCAGACTTCTATAATTACGGCATGAAGGGTACCACACATGGTTCTTGGAATGGCTACGACACTCACATCCCATTGGTATTCATGGGTTGGGGCATCCAGCACGGAGCCAGCACCAAGCCATGCTATATGACCGACATCGCTGCCACCGTATGTGCCATGCTGCACATCCAAGCACCAGACGGATGCATCGGCGAACCTCTCTTCTAATGATTTTCTAACAGAAATCTAACAGTTTTCTAACGAAAATCTAACAATAATAAAAAGCCTCGCAAGAAACAAGCTATGTTCTTGCGAGGTTTTTTTTAGTATTTATTCCTCATTCATTATCTCCATATATTCCTCATAGGAGATATACCTGCCACCCATCGACTTAAGATGGGATGTTTCCAACTGACAATCGATCATCTTGCCACCATTCTCCTTCATGAAGCGAGCCAAGAAAATCAGTGCCAGCTTAGAGGCGGAAGGCACCAGCGAGAACATACTCTCACCGATAAAGACCTTGCCGATGGTAACGCCATAGAGACCACCCACCAACTCGCCCGTCTCATCATCCCAAACCTCTACGCTAGCCGCAAAGCCTTGGTCGTAAAGGGCGGTGTAAGCCTGGATGATATTCTCGCCAAGCCAGGCTCCCTCCTCATCGATGCGCCCCTGCGCCTTGCTGCAACCTCTAATCACACCCTCGAAGTCTTCATTGATGCCCACAGAATACTTACCCTTGTTCATGAGGGTACGCATGGAGTGGCTCACATGTATCTCTTCGGGGAAGATGACGAAACGCCGCATCGGACAATACCACAGGATATCCTTCTGGTCGCGAAAGCTATACCAGGGGAAGATGCCATTGCTATAGGCTAGCAACAAGCGGTCTACGCTGAGGTCGCCGCCTATAGCAAAACATCCATCGGGATCGCCCAGATGAGGATCGGGGAAATATAACTCTTCCGAAGATTCATCTATCTGAAATACCATACTTTTTATAGTTAAAAGTTAGGAGTTAGGAGTTAGGAGTTAGAAGTCTGGAGTTAGAAGTTAGGAGTCTGAAGTTTTAGAGCAGTAAAGAACTCCTAACTCCAGACTCCTAACTCCTAACTTAATATTAACTCCTTGCCATTGAAGTCAACACAAGCCTTGCCCCTCTTCTTCAACTTTCCGAAGAGCAGAGCCTTCATCAAGAGAGGCTTGAGACGATTGCCAATGACACGATCCATCTCACGAGCGCCATACTCCTTGGTAAAGCCCCACTTCAAGAGTTGCTCACGTGCAGCATCGGTCATGTCCACAAACACACCCTTTGCCGCCAACTTATCATCCAGCTTTCCAAGCTTCTTCTCCAGAATCAGTTCCGCCATTTTCTTATCCATGTCATTAAAGACGACTGTATCAGAGAGACGGTTGATAAACTCTGGCTTGAAGGTCTTCTTCACCTGAGCAAGCATAGCCTCGCCACGGCTCACATGGCCATTAAATCCTACGCTAGCCTGCGATGCATATTGCGCTCCGGCATTGGAAGTCATGATGAGAATCACATTGCGGAAGTCAGCCTTCTGTCCCTTATTATCGGTGAGGCGAGCATAGTCCATTACCTGCAAGAGGATATTGTAGATGTCGCTGTGCGCCTTCTCTATCTCATCGAGCAAGAGCACGCAGTTAGGTGTCTTGCGGATGGCATCGGTCAAGAGTCCACCATCCTCATAGCCCACATATCCTGCTGGCGAACCAATGAGCTTTGCCACGGTATGCTTCTCGGTATATTCCGACATATCGAAGCGCACCAGTTCGATGCCCAGTTCCTTGGCGAGCACACGAGCCACCTCCGTCTTTCCCACTCCCGTAGGTCCTACGAAGAGCAACGAAGCCATCGGTTTGTCATCATCCACGAGTCCTGCCTTCGCCATCATCACAGCCTCAACCACCTTGTCCACAGCCTTGTCTTGACCATAGATCTTGTCGAGGATGCGCTTCTGAAGGGTGGCAAGCGCACCGTTGTCCTCATCCTTCATGGCAGCGGCATCTATCTTGCATACCTTGGTAAGTATCTGCTGAATAATCGCCTTGGTTACGTAAGAACGCTGACGGTTGGCAGGATGCACCTCCAGATAAGCACCTGCCTCATCTATCAGATCAATAGCCTTGTCGGGCAAACAGCGATTGCTGATATACTTGGCACTGGCATGCACAGCATACTCCAGGGCATCCTTGCGATAAGTAACATTGTGAAACTGGTTGTACTTATACTGCAATCCCTCCAATATCTTGATAGCCTCAGCCTCAGAAGGTTCCTTGATGTCTATCTGCTGGAATCGGCGCACGATGCCCTTGCTCTGGGCGATGTAGCGATTGTACTCCTCGTAAGTGGTGGAGCCGACAAATCGGATATCGCCAGCCTCCAAGTATTGCTTGAGCATATTGGAAGCATCTGGTCCACCATCCGAGCCACGACCTGCGCCCATGATGTTATGTATCTCATCCAGATAGATGATGGTGTTACCTTCCTTTGTGGCTCCCTCCATCACCATCTTGATACGTTTCTCGAAGTCGCCACGATACTGGGCACCAGCCAGCATCTGAGCGATGTCCATACTGTAGATGCGAGCACCCTTCAATCGCTCTGGCACTTGATTCTCATTGATCATCTTTGCCAGTCCATATACCAAGGCTGTCTTGCCCACTCCAGGTTCTCCCACATGCAGCGGATTGTTTTTCTCAGCACGGCAGAGCACCTGGATGGTGCGATCAAGTTCTTCCTCACGACCGATGAGCGGGTTGTGTTGATCCACCTTGTCAGAGATGCAGGTTACGAGCTGATGCCAGTCCTGAGGCTGTGCACCACGGTTCTCATCGTCATCATAATCGTCGTCATCATAACCATCATCATAGTCTCCCGTTGCCATGTTAGCCTCAGCAGCCTCCCCTTCTAGTGGGTAATAGCTATCCACACTGGCAAGGAACTCGCCCTGACGGTCGCCCACGTTCTTGCAGAGCAAGTAAGCAGCCATCGAGTTCTGCAAGCCAAACATAGCCTGCACGAAATGAGGCACATTGACCATAGAACGGTCGGCAGCCGCTGCCAAGGCGCAAGCCTGTCCAAACATAGTCTTGAAGAGCGAGGAAGGCTCAGGCAGATATTTTACCGTAGAAGGCACACGTTCCTGCTTGGCGAGCCAGCCCACCAAGTCTTCGTGCATCTTCAAGGCATCCACGCCCTCCTCTTGCAGAGCCTGACAGAACGCATACTGCCTGAGCAATGACAAGAGCATATGCTCTGGCATCACAAACTCATGGTCGAAGAACCGAGCTTGCTTCATCGCATCGTCCATCAAGACACTCATATATCGGGTTAATCCCATACTATCCATTCTCTATTTTTTCCTTTCTTTTCTAAAAATGGGTACTAATTTGTTTACTCAGGCATATACGTCAGCTTGAGCGGATACTTCTGCGAGCGAGCTTGCTCCATCGCCTTCTCCACCTTGCTCTTGGCTATGTCATAACTGTAGAGTCCCACCACGGCTTTCTCCTCGTGATGCACCTTGAGCATGATAGCCTCTGCCTCTGCCTGCGACTTAAAGAAGATGGTTTCGAGGATATCCACCACGAAATCCATCGGTGTGAAGTCATCGT
>URLG01000069.1 GCA_900548535.1 Candidatus Segatella intestinihominis
TCATCTATGCATTCTGCACCACCAAGCTGGAGGATATCGACATCAAGGCTTGGGGCGAGTACTAAGGTTAATTAATAATTAAGAATTAATAATTGGGCTAGTGCCTTTGGTTATATTCTTAATTTTATAATAAATAAAATCCCTGCTGTAGGAAATCCTATGGCAGGGATTTATTGATTTTCAAGAATTTCAACCATACAGTTTGAAATCCATTTTGCAACTTTTCCCTGCCCGTTACCCCTATTTTCCTGTAAAGTAGGGAAACAAGATGGGAGAGCGGGGAAAAGAATGGGAAAAAGAGCATATGATGTCCGGTGATTACTAAGTTTATATAAAAATGAAGAAGTTATTTGCAGGGCAATGCTTTTGAGGATGGTGTCACATATGGCTTGATAGACAACTTAACCTATACCTATCAAGGCAACCAAGTGGTGAAGATTGATGACCAGGTGGAAGACCCTACCTACAAGGGAGTATTCAACTTTAAAGACGGCGCAAATGAGGAAATAGAGTACGAATACGACAAAAATGGCAATCTGGTGAAAGATTTAAACAAAAATATTAGCAAGATTGAATATAATTTGTTAAATTTGCCGTCGAAAATAACATTTGGTGATGGTAAGACGATAACGTATGTGTATGATGCCTCAGGAGCCAAGCTCCTTGCTAGCTACCAGACTGCGCTCCCTGCCAATAGCCATTCTATAGCTTATTGTGGCAATATGATATATAAGGACGATGCATTTAGGCAAGTATTGTTTGACGGTGGATACATCACGTTCACCGGCACTAAGCTCCTTCTTCGTTGAGATATTCCACTCGGGCGGTAATCTCGTTGTAGCGCAACTTGACATGGCCATCCAGGAAGGATTTGATTTCATCCACGGTGGCTGTTCGGTGGTCTAGCTTGTGCTTGCCCTCTTTGGACGTGATGCTTATAGCAGAGTCTAAAACGGTAAGAATTTGAGCGTTTGTCAGCTTTATACGATGCTTCGCTACTTGTTGGGGCACCAGAAGAGCACCTGGGATAAGTTGCTCTTGGTGACCAAGTTTCTGGACCATCTGGAGCAGGACTTCCATGAGGTGTACCCAGATCAGGCATCTCCTATGCCCGGTGGCTACGAGGCCTCTCTTCGCAGGTTGATAGAAGAGAAGTATAAGGGATAGAAAATAAAAAATCTCCCGAAATCCTTGGCGGTTTCGGGAGAAAAGTGTATCATTTCATTACAGGCAGTCGCCTGAGACTATGCGTTCAATACTAAAACGTTTTCTTGAAACTTATAATAAATAGTTTTGTTTATGCCATCGGGCGCATTTGATGGATCACGTAGGTCACTACGCCCCATATCATGAAGCGGTTGGTCTCGTCTACACGGATGGGGGAGAAATGCTTGTTCCAAGGCACTAGCCAACCGAAGGTGCCGCTCTCATCTATCTTAAACTGCTTGATGGTGAACTCGCCATCCACAAAGGCGATGACGAAGTTGCCGTCGGAGGCCTCTATCTGGCGGTCTACTACGGCCAGGTCGCCATCCAGAATGCCAGCATCCGTCATGCTGTCGCCAGAGATGCGGACATAGAAAGTCGCCTCACGATGACGTATCAAGACATCGTTGAGGTCTATCTCTCCCTCCATATAGTCTTGGGCAGGGGAGGGGAATCCTGCTTTTACGCTTTGTTCTGCCAGAGGGATGGGAGTCTTCTCACCAATCTCAGCAGGATGAATTGTCAACTTTAACATTGAAAATTGAAAATTGAAATTTATGATTAGCCTTTCTTGAAAACTCCAAACTCCTAACTCCAAACTCCTAACTCCTAACTCCAAACTCCTAACTCCTAACTCCTAACTCCAAACTCCTAACTCCAAACTCCTAACTCCTAACTTTCAAAATCTCATCAATGTCGGTGGTGTATCGGTGCGACATGTACTCCCGCTTCAGGTCGAATTGGCACCCGATGCCTTGCACAGCCTGGCGGATGGTGCCATGACCATTCTTGCGGTTGATGGCATCGATGGCTTCCATCAGGGCTTTCTGCTTGGGGCGGTCGATAGGGTCGAAGAGATCTTGCTGACGGGGATGGTCGGGGCTGATTTGCCATAGGATGACTCCTGCCTTCTTGAAGTGGAAGTCCTGCTCGTGGCGGTCGGGACGACTGCCTGGCAGGGGCTTCGGATAGTTGGCTCGGAGAATGGCTAGGGCAGCCCCCACAATCTCGTCTTGCGCATTGGTGGCTATGGGGAGCGTGAGGGAATGGTGGATGGTGTATTCGGGTACGTTCTCATTGAAACGAGAGGTCCATGCAAACACCGTCACTCCTTGGCACACGCTGCCTTGGCGGCGCAATTTCTCCGTGCATCTCACGGCAAAGTTGGCCACGGCTTCTTCCATCACATCCTTGTCGGAGATGCCCTCGTCGGCAAAGCTTCTGCTGGTGCAGATGCTCTTCTTCTGGGGCAATTCCTCGATGCTGATGCAGCTTTCGCCATTCAGTTCCTTCCAGGTGCGGACGGTGGTGATGTTGAAATGGCTGCGCACCCAACTCTCCTTCTTGTCAGCAAACTGGGCGGCTGTATGGATGCCCATATAGTCGAGCTTGCGGGCTATCTGACGGCCAATGCCCCACACATCTTCTATGGGGAAGAGGGAGAGCGCCTTGTGGCGGCGCTCATCGGTATCTATCAGGCAGCAGCCCTTGTAGCCCTTGTATCGCTTGGCAAACTTGGAGCCAATCTTGGCCAGTGTCTTGGTGTCGGCGATGCCGATGGATATCGGAATGCCCACGGCTCTCATCACATCGGCAGAAATCTTGGCGCCATATTGCTGGAGCGGTGCATCAGCAGGAGCATTTCCTGTTTCTGCTGCGGTAGGCTTAGCTGAAGAGGATGCCTTGGCTGATTGCATTTCCTTTTCAGAAGGGTTCTCTTTGAAGAATGCCTCAGCCATGGACTGATCCAGCTCCAGAAAACTCTCGTCGATGGAGTATTGGTCCAAGCGGGGAGAGTAATGGGAGAGCATCGACATCACGCGGTTGGATAGCGAGCCATAGAGGGTATAGTTGCTGGAGAAGATGGCCACGCCATCAGCCTCCAGCTTGCTCTTCACCTGATAGAAGGGGTCGCCCATCTTATAGCCCAATGCCTTTGCCTCTTCAGAGCGCGCAATAACGCAGCCGTCGTTGTTGCTCAGCACAACGACGGGCTTGCCTATCAAGTCGGGGCGAAACACACGTTCGCACGAACAATAGAAGTTATTGCAATCTGCCAGTCCTATCATGATTCTTAATTCATTGGCAAGAAAAACTTTTTTACTTTCTGCCGAAGATAGCCTTGAAAATCTTCTTAACTACGTTTTCCTTCTTCTGAGGGTTTACCACAGGTGCATACTTGCGAGAGCCCTGCTTGTCGCCAGCCTGTTTCTGCTGGGTGTTGGCTGCGCCCTGCTTCTTCTGGGCTACGCCTCTGCCACGGCCGTTGCTGCCTGGACGCACATTGTTTTCGGCTCCTGGGCGCTGCTGAGGGTTATTGTTGTTATTGCGACGCTTGTTGTTATTGTTGTTGCGGCGCTTGTTGTTGCCCTGCTGTGACTGCTGACTCTGGTTCTGCTGACCTTGTTTCTGCTGTCCCTGATTCTGTTGTTTCTGTTGTCCCTGCTGTCTCTGTGGCTTTTGTCCTTGGTTCTGCTGTCCTTGAGCCTGAGGCTGCTGAGCGTTCTCTCCCTTAGGAGCCTTCTCCTGGCGGGTATTTGGCTTGTTTGGCTTACGCTTGTGGGCTGTCTGGTCACGGTCTTTCTGGCGGCGGTTCTTGGCGCTGCTCTTGCCGTTGCCCTGGTTACCATTGCCTTTGCCCTGGTTGTTGCCCTTGCCACCACGTCTATTCTTCATTGGCTTGTTTTGCTTGGTGTAGGCAGGACCTTCGCCGCACTCCTCTGGCAATGGCATCTTCTCTATCTCCTTGCCCAAGAACTTCTCTATCTGCTGACACCAGTAGATGTCCTCCTCTGCCACGAAGCTGATGGCCACACCGTCACGGTTGGCACGGGCTGTACGACCGATACGGTGTACATAGTCCTCAGTATCGTGAGGCAGGTCGTAGTTGATGACCATCTCGATGTCGTCGATGTCGATACCACGAGCCACGATGTCGGTAGCCACGAGCACGTCATACTGACCGCTCTTAAACTTGAACATCACGTCGTCTCTCTCAGCCTGTTCCAGGTCTGAGTGCATAGCACCGCAGTTGATGCCCTGTTGCTGAAGGGCGGCGGCGAGTTGCTTCACCTTCATCTTGCTACCGCTGAACACGATGACGCGCTTCAGGTCGCCAGCCTTGAAGATGTTCTTGATGATAGCCATCTTCTGGGTCTCATAGCATACGTAAGCCTCCTGCTTGATCTTCTCGGCAGGCTTGCTCACTGCGAGCTTGATCTCCACTGGGTCCTTGAGCAATGTCTTGGCTAGCTCCTCTATCTTCTGAGGCATGGTGGCAGAGAACATGATGGTCTGGCAAGTCTTAGGCAACTTGGCTGCGATGGTCTTGATATCCTCGGAGAAACCCATGTCGAGCATGCGGTCGGCCTCGTCGAGGATGAAGAAACTCACCTTGCTCAGGTCTACGTTGCCCAGTGAGATGTGGGTGATGAGGCGGCCAGGTGTGGCGATTACCACGTCGGCACCCATGCGCAGGCTCTTGAGCTCCTGGTCATAGCGGTTGCCATCGTTTCCACCATATACAGCCACGCTGCTCACGCCCTCCAGATAGTAGCCGAAGCCCTGCATGGCTTGGTCTATCTGCTGAGCCAGCTCACGGGTAGGCGACATGATGACGCAGTTGATGGCATCCTTAGGATAGCCGCCGTCATCCAGCTTGCTCAATACAGGCAAGAGGTAAGCGGCAGTCTTGCCGGTACCGGTCTGTGCCACGCCGAGCACGTCGTGACCTTCCAATATCTCAGGGATACATTTCTCTTGTACAGGGGTGCAAGTGTCGAATCGCATATCATAGAGCGCGTCGAGCACGTTGTCATTTAAATCTAATTCGTCGAAATACATATTTTTCAATTTAAAATGTATAATTCATCATGTATAGCATGGCTCATTGGCTGCTATACATTATAAATTATTAATTATTAATTCTTAATTACCTCGGTGCCTTGCGATAGCAGAAGTATGCCACGAAGACATAGATGAAGTTAGGCAACCAGGCTGCCAATGCCGGAGGGAAGTTGGCCTGGATGGCAAACGTGGCTGAAACCGTCTGGAGCATGATGTAGCCGAAGCTCAATGCCAGGCCCGTGCCTAGAGCCATACCCATGCCGCCCTTGCGCTTGCGAGAGGAGAGTGACACACCGATGATGGTCAGGATAAAGGAGGCAAACGAGGAGGCGATACGCTTGTGGTATTCCACCTGATATTGCACCACATTGCCCGAACCACGGTTGATCTGCTTGGAGATATACTCCTTGAGCTCAGGGCTGGTGAAGGTCTCCTGCTGTCCCTTGGAGTAGACCAGGTCGGTAGGTTCCATCGTGATGATGGTATCCTTCTGCGCTCCGCTGGTGATGTTCTCTTTCATACCCTGTAGGCGGCGCACCTTCCAGTTGCTCAGTTTCCAGTGATACTTCGAGTCGCTGATGGTATCGTACTGTATCTCCATCGCCGTGAGGTGGCTTACCAGCTTCTTCTCCTGAAACTTGTCCAGGCAGAATCCAAAGCCTCGTTTCTGGCTGTCGTCATAATGCTGTATGTAGGCGATGACTCCACGGTCCACCTGTAGCTGCACATTGTCGGCAGAGGTGTTCTTGGTCTTCTTCTTATACATGTTCTCGAAGTTCTGCCTGATCACAGTGCCATGCGGAATGACATAGGCCGCGAGTCCGAACGAGAGTGCCGAGAGCAGCACGCAGGTAATCATGTATGGGCGCAGCAATCGCTTGAAGGAGACACCCGATGCCATGATGGCGATAATCTCCGAGTTGCCTGCCAGCTTGGAGGTGAAGAGGATGACCGCCACAAACACAAACAACGCACTGAAGAGGTTGGCGAAGTAAGGTACGAAGTTGGCATAATAGTCGAAGATGATGGCCCTGGCTGGTGCATGGTTCTCCGAGAACTTGGCCAAGTTATCGTTGAAGTCGAATACGATGGCGATAGAGATGATGAGTGCGATGGAGAAGAAGTAATAGCCCAAGAACTTCTTCATGATGTACCAATCGAGTCGCTTGATGTAGTGGAACGGATTGGCATACTTGAGCACTCTTAGGAAACTCAACTTCCTGCCCAGCCAAGACATGGCTTTTCCTAGCCATGCCAGGGCGGCGATGAGCCATCCGAAACGATGGCTCAGGGCTCTGCCCAACTTCAGTCTGCGGCGATGCTTCTTGATGTATTGATAATCTTTCATTGTTTTCTTTCCCCCTTAGGGGTTTATGTTCTTCCCTTTTTGGGGGGATTATATTCTTCTTCCTAGTTGGTCGATGATGGAGTTCTTCCACTGTACGAAGTCGCCCTGCTCGATGTGGTGGCGGGCATCTGTAACCAGTCTGAGATAGAACGAGAGGTTGTGGATGCTGGCTATCTGCATTGCCAGGAGCTCCTGCGCCTTGAAGAGGTGGTGCAGGTATGCCTTGGTGGTGATGAGGTCGATGTCGCAGCCGTCAGGATCCACTGGGCTGAAGTCCATCTCCCACTTCTTGTTGCGCATGTTCATCGTACCATTGTAGGTGAAGAGCATGGCGTTTCTGCCGTTGCGGGTAGGCATCACGCAGTCAAACATGTCCACGCCTCGCTCTATTGCCTCCAGGATGTTCTGTGGTGTGCCCACGCCCATCAGGTAGCGAGGCTTGTCCTTAGGCAATATCTCATTGACCACCTCTATCATGTCGTACATCACCTCGGTAGGCTCGCCCACGGCAAGTCCGCCGATGGCATTTCCGTCAGCTCCCTTGTCGGCTACAAACTTGGCTGCCTCTCTGCGCAGGTCAGGATAGGTGCAGCCCTGCACGATAGGGAAGAGGCTCTGCTGGTAGCCATAGAGCGGCTCGGTCTCATTGAATCGCTTGATGCAGCGGTCCAGCCAGCGCTGGGTGAGCATCAGGCTGTTCTTGGCATATTGGTAGTCGCTCTGTCCCGGAGGGCACTCGTCGAAAGCCATCATGATGTCGGCACCGATGATGCGCTCAGTGTCCATCACATTCTCTGGAGTAAAGATGTGCTTGCTGCCGTCGATGTGAGAACGAAACTCGCAGCCTTCCTCCTTGAGCTTGCGGATGCCTGTGAGCGAAAAGACCTGGAAACCACCACTGTCGGTGAGGATAGGGCGATCCCAGCCATTAAACTTGTGTAGTCCGCCTGCCGCCTTGATCACGTCAAGGCCAGGTCGCAGGTATAGGTGATAGGTGTTGCCCAGGATGATCTGTGCCTTCACCTGCTGGCGCAATTCCTCGAAGTGTACGCCCTTCACGCTACCCACGGTGCCCACGGGCATGAAGATAGGAGTCTTGATCTGTCCGTGGTCGGTGGTGATGATGCCTGTGCGGGCATCGCTTGCTTTATCTGTTACTTGTAGTTCAAATTTCATTCTTTCTTCTTTTCGTTTTTTAATCTTCTTTCTTTTCTTCCTTCTCTTCCTTGATGGTCAGGTCGATAGGGTGCTCCACCTTTTCGTCGGTGAGGGCTATCTGCCATACATCAGCCACATTCTCCACATAGTGGAACTCTACGCCCTTGAGGTACTTCTCTGGTATCTCTTCGATGTTCTTGCGGTTGTCCTTGCACATCACGATGTCGGTGATACCGGCACGCTTGGCTGCCAGAATCTTCTCCTTGATGCCGCCCACAGGCAGTACCTTGCCGCGCAGGGTGATTTCGCCCGTCATGGCGATGTTCTTGCGCACTTTGCGCTGGGTGATGGCTGAGGCGATGCTGGTGGCGATGGTGATGCCGGCAGAAGGACCATCCTTTGGGGTGGCTCCCTCAGGCACGTGGATGTGGATGTTCCAGTTGTCGAAGATGCGATAGTCCACGCCCAGCAGGTCTACATGCGCTTTGACGTATTCCAGGGCGATGACTGCCGATTCCTTCATCACGTTGCCCAGGTTTCCGGTGAGGGTCAGCTTGGCTGCCTTGCCCTTGCTCAGCGAGGTCTCGATGTAGAGTATCTCGCCGCCCACGCTGGTCCAGGCAAGTCCGGTTACCACGCCTGCATAGTCGTTGCCCTGGTAGATGTCACGATTGAACGGTGGGGTGCCCAGCAGTCCCTTGATCTCTGCGGCTCCGATGGTAGGGTGTTCTATCTTGCCTGTGGAAGCAAACTCGTAAGCCACCTTGCGGAGGCACTTGTTGATTTGCTTCTTCAGCTGTCTTACACCGGTCTCACGGGTATAGTGCTCGATGATG
Organism: Candidatus Segatella intestinihominis; assembly: GCA_900548535.1. Lineage (GTDB taxonomy): Bacteria > Bacteroidota > Bacteroidia > Bacteroidales > Bacteroidaceae > Prevotella > Prevotella intestinihominis. The sequence continues at coordinate 8,395 of URLG01000069.1, forward strand.
TTCTCCAGCGCAGCCTTGTTGAAACTTATCTTTGGGTCCTGCTCTTCCAGTCCGGTATTTTCTATCTCCTTAGGCACCAGATGGCGCTTGGCTATCTCTATCTTCTCCTCGGTGATGTAGCCGCCTACCTCGATCAGCTCCATGCGGTCGAGCAGTGGGCGAGGAATGTTGCTCAGCTCATTGGCTGTGGCGATGAAGAGCACCTTGGAGAGGTCATAGTCCACGTCGAGATAATTGTCGTGGAAGGCATTGTTCTGCTCTGGGTCCAATACTTCGAGCAGTGCCGATGATGGGTCGCCGTGGAAGTTGTCTTGTGCCACCTTGTCTATCTCGTCGAGGATAAACACAGGGTTGCTGCTGCCTGCCTTCTGGATGTTCTTGATGATGCGGCCAGGCATCGCTCCGATATAGGTGCGACGATGACCACGAATCTCCGACTCGTCGTGCAATCCGCCGAGCGACATTCTCACATACTTGCGCTTCATTGCGGCGGCGATGCTCTTGCCCAGGCTGGTCTTACCTACTCCCGGAGGACCATAGAGACAGAGTATCGGGCTCTTCTGTCCGCCCTTCAGCGCTCTCACGGCGAGGTATTCCAGGATGCGCTCCTTCACCTTCTCCATGCCATAGTGGTCTTGGTTCAAGATGCGCTTGGCACGAGGAATGCTCAGGTCGTCCTTGGTGCATTCGTTCCAAGGCAGGTCTACCAAGGTTTGCAGATAGCCGACCTGTATTGGGTAGTCTGGGCTCTGTGGATGGATGGTGTCAAGCTTTGCCATCTCCTTCTTGAATACCTTCTGGGTGGCCTCGTTCCATTGCTTGGTCTTCGCCTTCTCCATGATTTCCTTGCGCTCAGGGCTGCCTTCCTCGTCGCCCAGTTCCTGGCGGATGTTCTTGATTTGCTGCTTCAGGAAGTATTCCTTCTGCTGCTCGTCCAGGTCGTAGTGGGTCTTCTGGCTGATCTCGTTTTGCAGTCTCAGCAATTTCATCTCCTTGTGCAGGCTTCTGAGGGCTATCACCAAGCGGTCATTGAGGTCGCTCTTGCTCAGCATCTCTATCTTGTCTTCCACGCTGAATGGCATGGCGCAGCACATGAAGTTGCTCTGCACCATAGGGTGGCTAATCTCCGTGATGGCTGCACCCAGCTCGCTTGACACATTCTCATTGGCATTCACGTAGCTGAGTGATTCTTTGACGAATGTCTCGTGCAGAGCCCTGAAGTTGGTGTCTTCTTGACTGCCCCATATCTCTGGCAGGCTTTCCACCTCGGCCTGGTAATAAGGTGTCAGAGCGGTGACGTTTCTCAGCTCGCATCTGCCCATGGCCTGCACGATGATGGTCTGGTTGCCCGAGCCATCAGGCATGTTGAGGATGCGCACCAACTTGGCAAATACGCCCACGTGGTACAGGTCGTCAAAACCTGGTAGCTCCACTCCTCTGTTCTTCTGGCAGAATATGCAGAAGAGGGTGTCTGGCTTGTTAGCCAACAGATTGGCAAGGTTCCTGCTGATGTCTCTGCCCACGATGATAGGTGTCAGGACCGTTGGGAATACCACAAGGTCGCGTGTGCAAAGCATAGGGTAAATGCCTTCTGGCTTGTTTTCGAGCAATTCGTTAGCGTCGCCTTCAAAGTCAGCGATCATTTGTATCTTTGTACTAGTTCTTTCCATTCTTTTATGTTCGTTCATTTAGTGTGCAAAGATACTCATTTTTTTTGTTTTTTCATATATAAGTATAGATTATTTAATATATAATGGGCGATTTCTTGCTGATATTCGCCTTTTGGGGTGTAAGAATGGGGATGATTTGTAATAATTGGGCGATATTTCCGTTAGTAAAGATAGTAATATTGGGTTACTCAAGAATATGACAGGATTTAGATTCAAACAGTTTGAGATACAGCAGGACCGATGCGCCATGAAGGTGGGGACCGATGGCGTGTTGCTGGGTGCGTGGGCTGAAGGCGGCTCTCGCATCTTGGATATTGGTGCGGGTACGGGACTTATCTCGCTCATGATGGCGCAGCGCTTTCCTGAGGCTCGGGTGGTGGGCATAGACATTGATGCCGATGCTTGCCAGCAGGCTCGGGAGAACGCTGCTGCCAGTCCCTTTGCTGATAGAGTGGTAATGGAGTGCTGCGCCTTGCAGGAGTTAGGAGTTAGGAGTGAGGAGTTAGGAGTGGCTTCTGGGATGCTCTTTGATGCCATCGTGAGCAATCCTCCATTCTTTGTAAATAGTATGAAAAATCCTGACAGTAAGCGTAGCTTGGCTAGACATACTGACTCACTGCCATTTCCTGTGCTGATGAAGGGGGTGAAAAGGTGGCTTTCCGATGATGGTGTGTTCTCTGCTATTGTGCCTGCTGAGGTCGTGGAGCAATTTGTGTCAGAAGCTTATTGCTCAGGGCTTTTGTTGGCTCGTAAGTGTGGCGTGAAGACAGTGGAGCGCAAGCAGCCAAAACGCTATCTATTGGCTTTCCGAAAGAGGCGATTGGCAGCCCTGGAAGAGGAGATAAAAACGATGACCGACTCCCAGGGGAATCGGTCATCGTGGTATGCAAAAATTACGGAAGAATTTTACTTGTAAACTGAACTTGTAAGCTCAGGACTTCCTGCTTATAAGTTCAACTTCTGCTGTACAATCTTGCTCAGTGTCTCTATCTTCTTGCCCTGGCGCTGGATGTCGCGATGCAGGTCGTTGCGTACAGCCATGAGGTCATTGAAGAAGTCGGCAAAGGCATTCTGTATCATGTTGGGCTTGCGTATGCTCTTGTCGGCAAATGGGTTGACTACCATCTTGATGCCTTTCTCCTCCAAGTGTACGTCGATGTCCTTGCCAGTCATCACAGGGTCACCGTCATAGTGGATGACGCCTGGCTGGCTTCGCGTGATGTGCAACTTCTTGCAGCGGAACGACTTGATCTTGGAGTTCTTGTCGAGCGTCTTGTTGAACATGTCAAAACTTACCTGCGGAGCTTCCAGCACATCGAATGGCTCCATGATAACCACGTCCATCAGACCATCGCTCATGGATGCCTGTGGGGCAATGTAGGCATTGTTGCCATACTGTGAGGCGTTGGCGCACGAGATGAGGAATGCCTTGTATTGCTTGGTGCCCGTCTCGTCCTCCAGCGTGTAAGTCTCTGGCTTATACTTCAGTCCCTCTTTTAGTATGTTTTCGGCATAGCTGATAGGACCACGCTTGCCGCTTTCGGCAAACTTCATGCTCACGAAGGCATCAAATCCCATGCCGCAGGTACAGAAGAATGGGTGGTCATTGATCACTCCGTAGTCCAGGTCGTGTATCTCGCAGGCATTGATGATCTCGATGCTCTTCTTCAGGTTCATTGGCAATAGGAGATGGCGTGCCAGTCCGTTGCCCGAACCGCAAGGCAGGATGCTCAATGCCGTATCCGAGTGAACCAGCGAGCGAGCCACCTCGTTCACGGTTCCGTCGCCACCTACGGCTACTACGATGTCAGCATGCTGCTCCTTGGCTTCTGTTGCCAACTGGGAGGCATGTCCGGCTCTTTCGGTCAATTTTATCTCGTACTCGAAAAGCTCTTTGTCCAAAGTTGAATCTATCAATCTTGGGATGCCAGCCTTGCTCACTGTGCCCGAAATTGGATTCATTATGAAAACTATCTTTTTCTTCATTCTTAGTCAAGAGTTTGGTGAAAATGTGGTGCAAAAGTAATAAAAATACCTAAATTACCAAGATTTATCCATTAAAAAAACGCTAAAAGTAAACTTTCTTATGTAAAATGATGGGTTTATTAGTCTTTTTTTGTATCTTTGCACCCTGAAACTAAGTATAAAAGTAGAAATTAGAAAATAAGTACACCTATTAATAATGGGACAATTACAAGAAAGATACAAGAATTATCGTGAACCTCAGAAGTATATGGAGGCCGGAGTGTATCCATATTTCCGTGAGATTACAAGTAAGCAGATGACAGAAGTAACTGACATCGATGGTCACAAGATCTTGATGTTTGGTTCTAATGCTTACCAGGGTTTGACCAATGACCAGCGTGTTATCGATGCAGCCAAGGCTGCTCTTGATAAGTACGGTTCTGGCTGTGCAGGAAGCCGCTTCCTCAATGGTACCCTCGATTTACATGTTCAGCTCGAGAAGGAGCTGGCTGAGTTTATTCATAAGGATGAGACATTGTGCTTCTCTACAGGATTCTCTGTTAACCAGGGTGTCTTGGCTTGCGTGGTAGGTCGTAACGACTATGTGATCTGTGATGATCGCGACCATGCCAGCATCGTAGACGGTCGTCGTCTCTCATTTGCTACCCAGTTGCACTACAAGCACAACGATATGGAGGATTTGGAGCGTGTGCTCTCTAAGCTTCCTCATGAGGCTATCAAGCTCATCGTTGTAGACGGTGTGTTCTCTATGGAGGGCGACCTTGCCAACTTGCCAGAGATTGTGAAGCTCAAGCACAAGTACAACTGCTCTATCATGGTAGATGAGGCTCATGGCCTTGGCGTATTTGGTAAGCAGGGTCGTGGTGTTTGCGATCACTTTGGCTTGACCGACGAGGTGGATCTCATCATGGGTACCTTCTCTAAGAGTTTGGCATCTATCGGTGGTTTCATCGCATCAGACAAGGATACCATCAACTTCCTTCGTCACAACTGCCGCACCTATATCTTCAGTGCATCTAACACTCCTGCTGCCACAGCAGCTGCATTGGAGGCATTGCATATCATCGAGAACGAGCCTGAGCGCTTCGAGAATCTCTGGGATGTTACCAACTATGCCTTGAAGCGTTTCCGTGAGGAAGGTTTCGAGATTGGTGAGACCGAGAGTCCTATCATCCCACTCTACGTACGTGATGCTAGCAAGACATTCATCGTAACCAAGAAGGCTTACGACCGCGGTGTGTTCATCAACCCAGTTATCCCACCAGCATGTGCTCCTCAGGACACATTGGTACGTTTCGCATTGATGGCTACACATACCAAGGACCAGGTAGAGAAGGCTGTTGTGATTTTGAAGCAGATCTTCGTAGAGGAGGGCATCATCAAGTAAGATGATTTCTCTCTAGCAGCAGAAAATAGATAGGTTGCCTTCGGGCTTCCTATATATATAATAAGGTGTAAGGGCAGCTTTCTCGTAAGGCTGCCCTTATTTTGTGCCATTTTGTGGCTTATTTTGCAGAAAAAGCATCTTTTTTAGAAAAAAGTGTGCGAAAAATTTGGTGGAATCAAAAAATGGTTGTACCTTTGCACTCGCAAATCAGAAATGATGCTTACTGCAATGTCAGAAAGCCGTCTCGAAGATGAGTAAGCGGGGTGTAGCGCAGCCCGGTAGCGCTCCTGTTTTGGGAACAGGTGGTCGCA
>URLG01000070.1 GCA_900548535.1 Candidatus Segatella intestinihominis
AGATGGCAGAGGCTGGGGGCGTGAAGGAGGCAACGAATGCCCTCAATTATCTGAACAATGTACACAAGTAAACGTATTAAAATAACATTTAAAAAAGAATGGATATGAAAACAAAAATTCAATTATTCGTCGTCTTCCTGCTGTTGGCAGTAGGCGCATTGTGGCTTAGCTCATGTAGCAGCGAGGATGCTGTGCAGGGTAGTGGCAACACCGGATCAGAGCGTGTCCTCCTTCTTTCCATCAGTACAGGTCAGACTATTGGTTCTCGTGCAGAAACAGATTTGACAGCCGATGAAAAGGCTATTGAGGATATGACTATCGGTATCTTTGATGCAAATGGCAATGTAAGAACAATCCAGAGCCTTGAAAAAGATGCATCTGCAACAACAGCTACTGCTGGTGATGGCAAATTTGTCATAAGCGGTACTAAGGCAGAAGCAAAGATTGTAACAACAGGTTTAAAGGCTGGTGATAATGTTGTTGTTGCTGTGAATACAAAGTTAAATTCTGCAAATGCAGCAACTTTCAAGGCTGCAAAGAGCGTAGCTGATTTCAATAAAGGATATATTGATGCTACATCGGCTTTGACTGCTGCATCTGATGGTACAACCTTATCAGCAGCTAAGCTTCCAAAGTATGGTATAACAACATTGGCTTCATCAGCTTCTAACTCTTCAGAGTTTAGTGCAAATGTTAAAGTTAAGAACTTGGTGTCAAGAGTAACATTGGCAAGTTTAAAAACAGAATTTGCAGATGATGGTCCTTATGCACGCGCATCATTTGATCTGTCTGATATATTCCTGTTGAATGTTCCAAATACCGTAGATTTCTCTACAGATGCTTGGACTGCACAGACAGTATCATATATTCATGGTTCTGATGTAGATGGTACAGGTTATACTGCCGCTACTGACAAGAAAGCTTTCTTGGTGAAGTCTGGTGCTCAGGTTAATGATTTTCTCTATACTTTGCCAAACCAATATACAGGCTCAAATCCACAGAAGACAATCCTTGTACTTAAAGGTAAATTTAAAAAAGCTGATGAGGAAACTGAAAAAGATGTTTATTACCCATTGGCATTGAATGCAAAATACGATAACGCTGGGTCTGCTACAGCAGTAGATGGTTCAATACCTTTTGTAACATATCCAGGTAGAAACTATAAATGCAACGTAACCATCAAGACCATTGGTTCAGATTCTCCTTGGCAGGAGGCTGGCCCATTGACCGCTACAGTTGACGTAGAGGTAGAAAAGTGGACAGATGTAGTGCAGAACACCACTTTTAATTAATCAGCACTAAGAATATAAAAATCAAAATATAGAAATGACAAGCAACGGAATCATAAGAACAATCAGGCTGTTATTTGCCTTTGTCACAATCATGATGACATCATGCAGCATCTACGATGAGTATCCTCATCGCATGCAGTATGACGTTGTGCTGCGGGTGGCTGATAGCACAGGACAGGTCTTACCTGATTCCGTTGCTTCGGTAACCACGCTATATGCCTTTAAAAATGGGGTGTATTATGGCAAATACACCACCGAGGCAGATGGCAAGATACACATCGTGTTCAGGGATGATGACAGCATCACCTTCGTGGCAGCCACTGGCGGCAAGCCTGGCGAATACGACATGAAAGAGCCACAGATGGGAGAGACCATCAACAACCTCTTCTTCCAACTTCATACTGACATAGACAGTGTTTCCTCTGCACCCTCAGCTATCTATTATGGCAGCCTCTCCACCACAGTGAAGGATGACAACCTCTCCGACGAGCGTATTATGACCCTGAAGGATATGAGAGCCAAGGCTAGGGTATATGTTAGGGGCTTGCGCCCCAAGCATGGTCTGGGCAACTACCGTGTGGTGCTGAAAGGATTGCACAGTGGCATCACCTATAATGGCGAACCCGGGGGCACCTATGTAAGCTATAGCCTGCCCGGAAAGTTTGTAACCCAAGACGACTGGGTTACCCAACCAGCCATCGTTCTGCCAACAGGCAGTGAACCCGTACGCTTGATGATATACAAGCAAGACGGTACGTTGATATTGGACAGCAAGGTGGACGAGAACGGCAAGCCGCTGCTTATCCATTCAGGCGACGATATTGTTTTTTGTGTGGTCGTGGATTATATATTGGACACCACCATACGTGTCCTTCCATTCGACGACATCAACAACTCATTCACATTTGAGTAACCATTAAATTAGAAAGTTCATGACTCTCAGAGTATCTACATATCATATAGGTGATTACTTGCTCCTCTTGGTCCTACTGCTGCTATCGGCATGCTCGCCGTCTACGCAAGAGGGAGGAGATGGCATGGTAAATCTCACGGTGAAGGCAGAGACATCTTCCAGCAATGAGGCCTCTGCCACCTTGCCCGACAAGGAGAAGAACATCTATGACCTTACGGTATACATCTTCAACGCCCAAGGCTATACCATAGGCTATGCCAGCAAGACATTTAGCAACGGCGTGGCAAGCAGCGTTACGGTGCCTACCCGACAGGCTTCGGGCTGTACGCTGGTAACCATCGCTAATGCCATCAAGCTGAACGGCGGTACTTCTCCATTTGTTGGAGTATCCACCTTGGCAGATTTGCGCAAGCAATATCATACCTTTTCTGGTGAGGGCGACATCACGAATGCTGATTGCCTGATGATGCTGGGACAGAAAACGAATGTTACCACTAGCACGGCAAAGTCGAGCATCTCTCTGCAACGACTGGCAAGCCGCCTCGACTTCACCATCACGGTGAAGGATGACAAGGACACGGGCTTTCCTATCGTGGTAGACAGCTATCAGCTCTGCCATGCTCCGCGCTCGGCTTTTTATGCGCCAGCGGATATGTCGAGCACAGGCATCACCCTGCCATCGGGCACATCCTTTGTGGAATATGCAGCCAACAGCACGGCATTCAATTCCTGGACCTCTGGCAGCAACAGCCAGAGCTATACCGCATACGTTTATGCCAACCCAGCAACAACAGCAACTGATGCCACTTATCTGCTCATCAAGGCTCACTCCCAAGCTAGCAACACAGACACCAGGAAGATATGGCAGTCAGACTTTAAGGTCTACTTGAATGGCATCACGGGACAGGCTGACTATAAGCTGCTTCCCAATTATCACTACAAGGTGAACATCACCGTGACGGGCAGCTTGAAGGCTTATCATGGCGTGATAGCCAGCTATAAGGCATATCCGTATATGGCAGAGGGCTCCATAGATAGTTGGACTCCGGAGAATAGACCTACTGATATGTAATGGAGGATAAGGATCAATCTATCATTAAGATATAGAAAATAGTATAGAAGATATAGATATATGTATAGCATAGAGAATAAGATGAAACAGCAGACGATAAGCTTCTTGCTGATGAGCGCATTGGTTTGCTCGGCATGTTCTGATAGTCAGGACTTGTCGGGCAATATCCCTTTGAGTGGAGACAGAATAGCTTTTCAGGCAGAGTTGCTGGATGGTTTTCAGCCATCGGCAGCCAAGAGTAGGGCGCAGTCAGCTTTTACAGGAGTTGCCATGGAGCAGAAGGTGCTGCCACTGGGGGGAGATCTCGTGGAGCCGCTCTATCTGCATCCGCTGGAGGTAGACAATACCGCTGGCAGCATGGCGGAGACTGCTCATGCTGCCATGGGGATGAGCTCTCGAGGCACTTTGGTTAGTAATTCTTCCTGGACAGGTGAGTTTGGTGTGAGTGCCGTCTATACCAAGAGCGGGGCTAGCCAGAGTTTCTTCCAAGACCAGAAGGCCAGCAAGAGTGGCAACATCTGGTATGCCAGTGATAATACGCAGGCTTGGCCTACCGATGGTACGCTGTCGTTTTATGCTTATGCTCCCTATCAGCACGCTTCGCTCTCCTTGCAGGGTAGTGATGATGTGACTAAGAATCAGACTCTACGCTATGTGGCACCTACCAACTTAGGCAGTCAGCCCGACCTCATTGTGGCTAAGAGCGAGAACATCAGCCGCACCTCCTCTTCCCCAAACTCCGCCGTGCAGCTAAAGTTTAGCCATGCCCTTACCGCCATCACCTTCTCGGTGAGCGCAGATATGATACCGGGCACGGTGAAGAGCATCACGGTGAAGAATGTTTCTGGGCAGGGCGACTATAATATCTCCACTGGCACTTGGGGCTCCCCGGGTGCAGCTTCTGCCAGCTATGCCATCAGCTTGGGCACCAGCGGTGCGGGCATTGCCGTGAAGGCAGGTGAGAGCAAGGCTCTTACCGATGGTTCTTCGGCACTGCTGATGGTGCCGCAGACCTTTGCCGCTGGTAGCTCTGCGCAGATAGAGATGGTGTTTCATGATGGCCACAAGGATCGCACGGTTACAGCCTCTCTTGCAGGCACCTCTTGGGCTGCGGGCAAGCACATCACCTATGTACTCTCAGCCTCTAGCATTACCACGCTTCAGCTGGGTGACATCACTTTCCCTACCTCTTGGAGCAGTAAGTATACTTCTGCTACCAATAAGCTGAAGTCTGCCTATGCCAATGACGACAAGATGGGGCTCTTTGTGGTGGACGATAGTAAGAAGGTGATCGCCTCTAATGTGCAGCTGAGCTATAATGGCTCGGCATGGTCGTTGCCATCGGGCAGCAAGCTGAAGTTTTCGCCTAAGTATAGTTATTTTGTTTATTATCCTTATCAGGCTAGCCTTCCGGGATTGCCTGCGCAGGGTGCCACGGTAAGCGATGTTACCTCAGCCACGGCTTTCTTCTCCAGTGCCATCAGCACCTGGAGCTCTACCAAGCTTGCCACCGACCAGGGCACGCTTGCCAATATGAATGCCTGCGACTTGCAGATAGGCAAGGGCAGCTTGACCTCTGACGGCACCAAGTTCCAGTTTACAGGCAACACCCATGCCATGGGCTTGGCGGATATCACCTTGGGCAGCAAGACGGTTCCCAACACCTACCATCTCTCCACCTATCCTGAGTATACTTGGACTCATGGCGAAAACACCGTGCATGCTGTAGCCTCTGTCAGTGGCAGAAGACTCTACAAGGTGGCAGATTATCATTATGTCACGATTGTGAAACCAGGTCAAGCTACCAGCTTTTCTTGTGGCAACACATCGGATGCCGATGCGTGGACTGCTGCTGTTTCTGTTTCACCTGACGCCAATGCCATAGCCAAGGGCACGGCAACGAGCAAGCGTACTGCCATGCCCTCTATTGCCCATACCCTTGCCGTGGGCGATATCTATTACAGTGATGGAGCCTTGAGTTCGCAGAGCGAAGCTTTGCTGTCGGGGAAGACGCCAGTGGGGATAGTGGGATATGTAGGTGATAACTATTGGACAGAAACTCAATTGAAGAGCAGCAACAAGGGCGGACACGCCTTGGTGATGTGCTTGAAGACCATTGGGTCTACTGGACCAACGAGCATCGGTACAGGGTATGCATGGTATTCATCTAATACGGATGCAGGCAGAACTTATATTAATTCCAAGGCACTGCTTACGGGTTCTTATGATAAGCCTTATGGTTCAGGTGTAACCGAAACAGCCGCTTTGATTACTAAATGGAGTACAGCTGCCGAAGCTGCTTATCAGGCTAAGAATTATAAAACCTTAAAAGCAGAGTCTAGTAAATGTTCTGGATGGTTCTTGCCTACAGCTGGTCAGTATTATGCTGTGATGAGCAATTTGGGTGCAGCATTCTCTAGCGATTGGACTGGTATATGGGATGGAAACACTACCACACATCCTACCTTAGGATTCTTTAGTAATATGACCACTGTAACAAGCAATATTAATAATAAGCTAAAGAAGGTGGGTGATAACAAATATACAGAATTTTTTGGTGTTACGAATACGTGGGCTTGGACCTCTTCGGAGTTCTCCGCCACGCACGCCGTGAGCGTCGATTCGGGCGTCAACGACTCCAAGGGCTCGGGTTCAGTTCGTTTCTACGGCTACGGCAGCGAGACGGACCAGGTACCCGTTCGGCCGTTCCTCGCTTTTTAGCGATTCATCAATTTAAAAATTTATCAATTTTATATATATATAATTATGAGGAAAATACAGAATAGTTCTTAGCAAGAAATACAGGGGGTATCGCCTTTTCAGGCGGTTATCTTCTCTGGGGGTAGCCCCAGAGCCGCCCTCAAGGCGGTGAAAGGCAACTCCCAGAGAAGATAACTGAATATCAGGCAAGGTTGCCCCACAACAGGCGGCAAGCCAAAGAAGAAATATAGTTGCTATGGCGAGAGTCCTGGCGGTCATGTAGCTACCAGGAGAGAGCAGTTGGCAATATTGAAAAGGTCATTGACTGGCATAAGGCACGCGGTTGTCCCTCCAGTGGGGATAGCTACCCTTCATCAAGGTATGCCTACAGTTAGTTATAGTGGAAAAACAATGAATGGATAGTCGAAAGGTATTCACCCTTGGATAGGGGGCTCTTCGGAGTTCTCCGCCACGAACGCCGTGAACGTCGATTCGGGCGTCGACGACTCCAAGGGATCGGGTTCAGTTCGTTTCAACAACAACAACAAGACGAACCAGAAACCCGTTCGGCCGTTCCTCGCTTTTCAGCTTGCAGCTATTACATAGCATTTTTCTTATGTACTTGCGCCAATAATTTTTAGAACATATATATTATTTATCAATCTCGAAAAGCTATAACATATCATGGCATTAAGCGAAGATACCGCCATATATCGCACCGCCTACAGGCTTCTCTTGCAGAGCCAGCCCATCGTGGCACAGATGCCCCGCACCTATAGGTATGACCTAGGTCAGCGCATCACCAACACGTTGCTCGACATCCTGACCCTCATCATCGAGGCAAATAGGGCGCACGACAAGCGTGAGGCACTACGCCGATTGCAGGTGAAGCACGAGATCTTGGCGATGCTCTACAATGTGGGGGTAGACCTGCAAGCCATCTCTCGCAAGCACCTCGCCACGCTGTTGCCACTGATAGATAGCATCGGAAAACAAGCCACAGGATGGAACAAATCTCTACAGAAGAACCCGCAATAGGGCGCATATCGCTCGAAGAGCTGACGGAGGCTTACTATACCTGCCGTAAGAACAAGCGGAACACCGCCAGTGCCATCAAGTTTGAGATGCACTTGGCAAGCAATCTCGTAAGCCTCTGGCACGACATCAATGATGGCACTTACCATCCAGGCAAGAGCATCGCCTTTGTGGTAACCAAGCCCGTATGCCGAGAGGTGTTTGCCGCCCAGTTCAGAGATCGCATCGTGCACCATCTCATCATCAACAAGCTAGAGACTCTGATGGAGCAATACTTCATCGACGACAGTTACAGTTGTCGCCGTGGCAAGGGTGCCTTCTATGGTCAGAAGCGGGTGCAGGAGATGATCAGGGAGTGCAGCCACGGCTATACGCAAGACTGCTGGGTGATGAAGCTAGACATCAAGTCGTTCTTCATGAGCATCGACAAGAAGCTGCTCTACCAGTGCATGGAGCGATTTGTGGAGACCTATTACCATGCAGCCGACAAGGGGCAGCTCTTGTGGCTTATCAGGGTAACCATCTTCCACCGTCCCGAGCTAGACTGCGAGCGGCATTCGCCCGACTGGTTTTGGGACTTGCTACCCAAGGAGAAGAGTCTCTTTGGTACGGATGGCAGCCATGGTTTGCCCATCGGCAACCATACCAGCCAGATGTTTGCCATGTTATTCCTTACAGAGCTAGACCGCTTGGTGGAGAAGAGATGGAAGGGTGAGTTTTATGGGCGGTATGTGGATGATATGGCACTAGTGGCATGTTCGCCCACGGCACTGAAGCACCTGCGCAAGAAGATAGGCAGCTGGCTACAGGCGCATAAGCTTCGTCTATCGCCCAAGAAGGTGTATCTGCAATATCATGACAAGGGCATCCTCTTTGTGGGTGGCTGCATCAAGCCGGGCAGGATATATGTGCAGAACAGGGTGTTGTGCAATTTCTACAATCGCCTGATGTACTTCAATGAGAAGGCGCGGCATGTATTTGTGTTCCCAGGACAGAAGAAGCAAGAGTTTGAGATGTCAATGAATTCCTACTTCGGCTTGCTGGGTGCATTTGATGAGTATCGTCAAGCCCACGTGATGGCAGGTATGATGGGCAGGGAATGGTATCGCTATTTCGAGCAGATTTATTATGGTGGCAAGGTGAAATGCCACTTACGATTCAACTATCAAGATTATCATATACAGAGAAAACGTATCAATCATGGAATCCAGTATCGCAAACAATATGCTCTCACAGCGTGAGCAGGTGCTGCAAAGACAGCAGTCTTCGGGCAAGTACTTCCTGGTATTGCAAGGCAATTTTTATCGTGCTTATAATGAGGCTGCCTTTGCGCTACACAGAGTTACGGGGTATAAGGTGTTTCAGAAACAGGGGGCTGGGGGGGAAACGTATTACCAGCTGGGCTTCAACATGAAGCAGATAGATGATGTGATAGCCAAAATAGAGCAGCAGGGCGGCACGGTGACTCGATTCGACCGTGAGGGCAAGCAGTTTGCCTTCGTTGGCGTGGATGGCAGCATGGATGAGAACTTGGTAACTCAACCTGTTGAGAATAAAAAGAAACGTGGATTATTGGAGGAGGTGGATCATGCTTCTTTTGTAAAGGAATTGGTGAAGGAAATTGTGGTTCAGATGAAGAACGGATACAAGCTCCAAGTGGGGCTGGTGAAATAATTAATAATTTAAAATTTTAAAAACAATGATTGTACAAATCAGAAGAATTGTAGCGGGAATCAAGGATTCCCTTTCTCGCAGACAGAGGAAGTTTCTGTAGACGAGCGTATTAACCAGTTGGTGAAAGAGGTGTTCTGGGCTGCCAAGGATGTGGCTAAGGGCAACAGAGCCTTGGGCAAGGCACCTGATTACCAGAAAGACTGGGTGTATGAGCGTAAAGATCTCATCGCCCGCTTCCACTTCAGACCGGCTTACCTGAATAAGCTGCAGGAGATGAAGCGCAATGTGCAAATGGATGATTTCATCCATATCATGCAGTGGCTGGCGTCGCTGGTTAAGGAGGAATATCGGGATGAAGTGAGGCTCCTGGTCTTGAGCCTATTTGAGGATAAAATGGAATAGAGAATAAGGATGCCCCATGAATTTACCAGAGATCAGTCTGGAAATTCATGGGGCGTTATTATATCTTGCCTCTGATTCTTCGATCCTATGATGGAATTTGCTTTATCTCATCATCATTTAGCCCAGTAAACTGTTTTACTTGCTCCAGACTCATGCCACTAGCTAGCAGAGCACGAGCTGTATTTAGCAGCCGCTCATGCTCCTTCTTCTGACCTATAGCAATGCCTTCCGCTTTTCCATCAGCTCTAGCTTTTTCTGCTGCCACTCTTTCTGCATAGGCCATGGCAGCCATATTGTCACGAGCTATCCAGAGGCTATTCTCGTATGCCTCCCATTCCTTTTTGGTGAGATGGTGGCTGTCGGCGTACTCTTCCAACTGCTTAAAGATATTCTTTTGTGCCGTCCAAGGCATTCTTGTCAATGCTTCCATATATGAAAGGGTTGATGTACTTTGCCATCGTTCTTATTTTAAAGATTCTACAATTCTGCTGCGAAGTTACGACTTTTATCTGAAAAAAGCAAGTTTTTAAGTGTTTTTTTCAAAAAATTCCGCTAATTTATACAGAATAGCTTAAAATGAGCCAATTATGAGTTTCTCACCTCAATAAAGGTAATGATTTGGCAATAGTTCTAAATTCTGCATTGTGTATAAGTATGCTTGTCAAACAACTCTTTATTTCACGATGCAAAGATACAATTTAATTTTTATTTTCCCCGACTGATATGCTAAATAATAATAAAAGTGCAACAAAAATAACCTGATTTCAAAAATATTCCATTATCTTTGCGCTGAACGCAATAATAAAGATAAACGATGAAAGATATAAATCGCATAAAAGTCGTGTTGGTAGAGAAGAAGCGGACAAGCAAATGGTTGTCCGAGCAATTAAGGAAAGATCCTGCAACAATCTCAAAATGGTGTACCAATACCTCACAACCAGATTTAGTAACATTGACCAAGGTAGCTGCTCTATTGGACGTTGATGTTCGTTAGCTTATCAATAAAACAAAAGGTAATAACGCTGATGATTGAAAATCATTAGCATAAAATGACTAATAATGAATTCTAAAGCAAAACCATTCATCAAATGGGTTGGTGGTAAAGGACAACTCATTGAACAACTGGAGCAAAAGCTTCCGGCTGACTTTGATAATTGGGAAAATGCGACATACATAGAACCATTCGTTGGCGGTGGTGCTATGTTGTTTTACATGCTGCAACAGCATCCTAATATCAAACGTGCAGTAATCAACGACATCAATTCGGACTTGATTACTTGTTACCGAACTGTACGTGACAATGTAGAGCGACTGATTCCTTCGTTGCGTGACATACAAGCTGAATATTACGCTTTACCAGACATGGAAGCCAAACGTGAGATGTTTATGACTGTACGCCAACGTTACAATGAAAAGAATCTTGATCCGATAGAGAATACAACAAAATTCTTCTTTTTGAATCGTACTTGCTTCAATGGCTTGTATTGTGTAAATAAGAAAGGTTTGTTTAATGTTCCTTGCGGAAAGTATATGCAACCACAAATTTGTGTTAACTAAAGACTAAGGATTATGGCTAAGATAAAAGTTGAAAATACAGAAATATCTGTTGTTAGTGTGCAAAACGAGGATTATATCTCTTTGACAGATATGGCACATAGCCAAATGCAGGAACACATAATTTTCAGATGGATGAGCCTCAAAAGTACAATAGAATATCTCGGTGAATGGGAAATGCTATATAATCCGAATTTTAATTGTACCGAATTCGATACAATTAAAAATGCAGCAGGAAGCAACAACTTCGTACTTTCTGTGAAAGCTTGGATTCAAAGAACAGGCGCAATTGGCATTATGGCAAAAGCTGGCCGATATGGTGGAACTTATGCTCATCGAGACATTGCGTACCACTTTGGAATGTGGATTAGTCCTCGTTTCCAACTTTTGTTGGTAAAAGAGTATCAACGTCTTAAAGCTGATGAGCAGAAACAATTGTCATGGTCTGCTAAACGTGAACTGTCAAAGATAAACTATCGTATTCACACAGATGCAATCAAGGAAAATCTTATTCCAAACGAGGTGACACGTGAACAAGCAGCTATGAAGTATGCCGATGAAGCCGATGTTCTCAACATAGCTATGTTTGGTATGACGGCAAGGCAATGGCGTGAACAGAATCCCGATAAGAAAGGTAACATTCGTGATTATGCCAATATAAATGAGCTAATCTGCTTATCGAACATGGAGAATCTAAATGCTGTGTTTATTAACGATGGTATGGCACAATCTGAACGGCTCATCAAACTGAATCAGATTGCTATCCAACAAATGAAAATCCTCGAAGATACTGGAGGCAGAAATTTATTGAAGTAAAGACGATTATGAGACAGCAGAAATATACACAGGCACAACAAGTGATAGATACTCTTCGCACAACAGGAGGGTATGTTCATCGTCAAAAATCAGAATCTAAAAACATATTATCAATCTGAAAAAAGGGACTTTGTCCTTGCCCATGGCGACTGTTTCAAACTTCTCAAAGAGTTTGATTTCAAGTTCGACATGATATTTGCCGACCCTCCTTACTTTCTCTCCAACGGTGGAATATCGTTGCAGAGCGGTAAGGTCGTGTGCGTTGATAAAGGAGATTGGGACAAAGGTAAGTCGCAAGATGGCATGATGGCGTTCAACATGGAATGGCTACGCCTGTGCCGTGACAAGTTGAAAGACAATGGTACGATTTGGATAAGTGGAACTTATCACAATATCTTTTCCGTAGCAAATTGTCTTACGGAACTTGGATATAAGATTCTGAATGTAATAACGTGGCAGAAGACCAATCCTCCTGCTAATATCTCCTGTCGTTTCTTTACCTATTCTACAGAGTTTGTAATCTGGGCAAGAAAAATGCAGAAAGTTCCACACAAATTCAACTATGATTTGATGAAAAAACTGAATGATGGTAAGCAAATGACTGATGTTTGGCGAATGCCGGCAATCGGTCGATGGGAAAAGACTTGTGGCAAACATCCAACACAAAAGCCATTGCGTTTACTCGTCCGAATGATTCTTGCATCTACCAATCAAGGCGATTGGATTCTTGACCCATTTAGCGGAAGCTCTACAACTGGCATTGCCGCTAATCTATGTGGACGACGATTTGCAGGACTTGAACAAGAAGAAGAGTTTTGTAAGTTGAGCAAAGCAAGGCGTGAAGAAATGGAGAATCTTGAAAACTATAATAATCTGATAAGTCATATTGAAGATTTGCATAAATTACAAGATTGCTCTATGGTAAATGAAGATATTAGTGGTAACATTCAAATTCCATTTTGATAATCCGTTTCACTAAGCATATTCATTCCAGACCAAATCAATCGGGAGTTTTTGAAATCAACAATAACGGAGTATTAACTTAAAAAAATAACATTATGCCAACAGTAGCAGGACAAACAACAACTTGGAATGTTTTCCATTATACAGACTTGAATGCCCTAATTAATATCATCCATAAGGATTGCATAATTCTTAGAGCAACAAATGTATTGTATCAAAATGATCCTCACGAAATAGTTGAGGGTGTCAATATAGTGAACAAAATAGAAAAAGACCAAAATATTGTGGCTGGTGCTTTTCGTAGTTATTATATCACCTCATTTTCTGCAAATGAGGACAATTTGAGCATGTGGGGTATGTATGCTGCAAATGGAAACGGTTGTGCCATAGCATTTGACTATGATATGTTAACAAAAAGTTATGAGATTATGGCACGATGCATCTATGGAGAAAAAGCCATTGAAACAGAATTGGGCAGCTTTTTAAAATTGGTCAAAACTGGTTGTTTTGTTGCTCTCGGTGGTCCTCAGCCATCAAAAGAAGATAACAACCATAATAGAAACGCTCTTTACAACAATATAATTCTTTCAACATGTTTAGGTGCAAAGAATGATGCATACAAGCATGAACAAGAAACAAGAGGTGTTGTACACTGTGATGATGCTTCAAAAATAAAGTATCGTGTTCGCAATGGGTATATTACTCCTTATGTTGAAATACGAGTACCTAAGGAGGCTCTTAAAAAGATTGTTGTAGGTCCAACTAACAATAAAATGCTTACAGTGCAGTCCATATACCACTTTCTACAAATCAATGGTTATGACATAAACAAAATAGATGTTGTGAGTTCTAAGATTCCGTATCGTGGGTAAATACTGATGTAAAAAATGAAAAAGAAAACTATATGAACGACTTGACGCTTCCTAAAGCCCCGAACTATATTCATCGTCTATATCTATGTTTTTAAAAGTAAGATGTGGAAGATTTGTTATTGCCAGAACATTCGTGTTCCCTACCTGTACATTTAAGTTAACAAAGATAAAATCTATAGCAACGAGGCTTTACTCTGAAAACTCGTACAATCGGAACAATAGGATTTTCTCATTTTTTCACTACCGATAGGTTGGTTCAGATACTCGACTTTGGAGATGTATCCACCGATAGGCAGGTTCTTTCGAGAGTAACTCGAAAGGTTTTGAGTAACTCAAAACATACCTTGCTGTGTCTTTGTGGACACAATGTTTTGGCAAGAATAAAACCTAATACCATTGAACACACTGCGGTGGTTCGCCCAAGTGGCTGGAGGCGCAAAGCCTCCAAGGAACG
>URLG01000071.1 GCA_900548535.1 Candidatus Segatella intestinihominis
GGCAGAAAACCACGGCAAAAGTCCAGAGGAAAAGCGATAAGCCACGAGCCACCAAGTCATCGTGAACCGTAGAAATCACGCCGCCCACGATGATTGCCAGACACGTTACGCTGATGCCCGGCATCAGACTCTGAATGGTTGGGAAGCAATCCTTCTTGCCATAGATATAATTCAAAGCGCAGCCGATGGCCACAGGGATAATCGTAACTATCAGAATGTTGATGAACATTCCCACAGCATCTACATGGATTATCTCGCCAGCCGTCACCTTCATCAGCAATGGGGTCATCACTGGAGCCAAGATGGTGGAGGCGCAGGTCATACCTACGGAGAAAGCCACGTCGCCATGGCAGAGATAACTCATGATGTTGCTGGATACACCGCCAGGGCAGCAGCCTACCAGCAGGATGCCCAGTGCCAAGGCTGGGTCGAGGTGCCAAACATGCACCAAGGTGTAAGCCACGCCAGGCATGATGATGAATTGGGCGCAGGCGCCGATGAATACATCCAGTGGTCGCTGAGCTAGAATCTTGAAATCATTGGTGGTCAAAGTCAATCCCATGGTCAGCATGATGATGCCGAGGATGACAGTTTGGGTGGTTCCGCGCACCCAGTCGAATGTGTGTGGGAAGAAAAATGTGAATACAGCTACACCTATTACAAAGATAGATGTGTAATTGGCTAATAATCTGCTTAGCCCTTGAAATAATTTTAGCATAACTCTTATCAAATTAAAATTCTATTTCGGGTGCAAAATTATAGCTTTTCTTTTAAATAAACAAATTTATCGCTCATTAATTCTTTTTTTAAAATACAATTGTGTAACTTTGCACACAGATATTATATATAATAGAAAATTTCTGCCGAAAGGCATTATAAAGATAGAATGAACGAAGATTTTGACATCAGACAAGAAACGGTTTCGCCTGCCGAGAAGGAATTCGAGAAGGCACTGCGCCCACTGAAGTTCTCTGACTTTAGCGGTCAGACGGGTGTGGTGGATAATCTCGAAGTCTTTGTAGAGGCGGCTAAGTATCGTGGCGAACCGCTCGACCATACGCTCCTTCATGGTCCTCCAGGACTGGGTAAGACTACCCTGAGCAACATCATAGCCAATGAGCTGGGGGTGGGATTTAAGATCACATCAGGTCCTGTGCTCGATAAGCCAGGCGACCTGGCGGGTATCCTTACCTCGCTCGAACCCAACGATGTGCTCTTCATCGACGAGATTCACCGTCTTTCGCCCGTTGTGGAGGAGTATCTCTATTCGGCGATGGAGGATTATCGCATCGACATCATGATAGACAAGGGACCATCCGCTCGCAGCATCCAGATAGATCTCAATCCGTTTACGTTGGTGGGAGCCACCACTCGCAGCGGCTTGCTTACCGCCCCATTGCGTGCCCGTTTCGGCATCAATCTGCACTTGGAGTATTATGACCCAGAGACACTGCAAAAGATTATCAAGCGTAGTGCCATGCTCCTGAAGGTGCCTATCGAGGATGAGGCTGCTGTGGAAATCTCTCGCCGCTCTCGTGGTACGCCTCGTATCGCCAACTCCCTGCTGAGAAGAGTGCGCGATTTTGCCCAGGTGAAGGGTAATGGCACCATCACTTACGACATCGCTCAGATGGCTTTGAAGGCGCTGAACATCGACCAGTATGGTCTTGACGAGATAGACAACAAGATTCTCACCACCATCATCGACAAGTTCCGTGGCGGTCCTGTGGGCGTTAGCACCATTGCCACGGCTATCGGCGAGGATGGCGGCACGGTGGAGGAGGTGTATGAGCCATTCCTCATCATGGAGGGCTTTATTAAGCGTACCCCTCGTGGACGTATGGCTACCAAGCTGGCATACGAGCATCTGGGCAGAAATCCATACGCTGGGAACATCATGCAAGGAGACTTATTTGAGTAGTATGAAGATAGGAATATTTACGGGTACATTCGACCCATTTACGATAGGACATCAGAACATAGCGGAGCGTGCGCTCCCGATGTTTGATAAGCTGGTCATTGCTGTGGCGATGAGCAAGTTGAAGCATGCCAATGAGGAGATAACCAAGAGGGTGGATGACATCAGAAAGGTTTTCCCGAAGGAATGTGCAGAGCTGGTGGATGCGAAAGATGCTTCCAAGGGCTATCGCCTGGAGGTGGTTGCCTACGATGACCTTACCATCGATTTAGCGCACCGCCTAGGAGCCAAGTTCCTGGTGCGTGGCGTCCGTTCTGCCAAGGATTTCGAGTACGAGCGTGAGCAGGCTGACATCAACAAGCAGCTAGGCGGTGTAGAAACTATTCTGCTGTTTTCCGACCCTCGCTACAGTAGCGTGAGCAGCACTCTAGTCAGGGAGCTTCGCTTCTTCGGAAGAAATGTAGATGAGTTTTTACCCCATAAGGCGTAAGCCTAATTATTAATTCTAAATTATTAATTCTTAAATTGATAAGAATATGATAACATATAATGTAGATGGCGTGAAAATGCCAAAGATTAAGCGTCGCGATACCAGTGCATGGATTCGCAAGGTGGCTGCCTCTCATGGCCGCAAGGTGGGAGAGATTGGCTATATGTTTGTAGATGACGAGAAGATTCTCGAAGTGAACAATGAGTATCTGGGGCATGATTACTACACCGATGTCATCACCTTCGATTATGACGAGGATGATGTCATCAATGGCGATATCGTGATTTCGCTCGATACCGTTCGCACCAATGCCGAGAAGTTTGGCAAGACCTATGATGATGAGCTTCACCGTGTCATCATCCATGGCATCCTGCACCTTTGCGGCATCAATGACAAAGGCCCAGGTGAGCGTGAAATCATGGAAGATAATGAAAACAAGGCCCTCGCCCTGCTCGAAGGTGCTTCTATCCTTCGATAGAAGCCTTGATTCTCTCCCTGCATTCCTTTAGAATTCCTGTCAGCTCTTCCACGGTAGTGGCTCTGAGCATGGCGATTCTCGTCTGACGGAAATCGGGAATACCCTTGAAGATTGGGGAGGCGGCTAGGTGGCGACGGGTGTGGAGAATGCCTCGGTACTCGTCGATGCGCTCCACATTGATGCGGAGCTGCTCCTCTAGGAGATCTATCTTCTCATCCACGGTCAGTGGGGCGGCACCGGTTTCATCTAAGTAATCACGGATTTCCTTGAATATCCATGGGCGACCGAAGGTGGCTCTGCCTATCATCACGGCATCCACACCATAGCGGTCGAAGGCCAGCTTGGCTTCCTCAGGTGTGGTGATGTCACCATTGCCAATAATAGGGATATGGATGCGAGGATTATTCTTTACGGCTCCGATGAGGCTCCAGTCGGCTTCTCCCGTATACATCTGGCTGCGAGTTCTGCCGTGAATGGTGAGCACCTGGATGCCGCAATCCTGTAGCTGCTCGGCTAGGTCGGTGATGATGAGATTGTCGAAATCCCAACCTAGGCGGGTCTTGACGGTTACGGGCACTTTTACAGCTTTTACTACCTCACGGGTGATGTCGAGCATCAATGGGATATTGCGGAGCATGCCAGCACCTGCGCCCTTGCCTGCTACTTTCTTCACTGGGCAACCGAAGTTGATGTCGATGACGTCGGGATGCGCTTGCTCCACTATCTTGGCTGCTTCCACCATATCCTCGGTGGTGCGGCCGTATATCTGAATGCCCACAGGGCGCTCCTCATCGCTTATCGTAAGCTTGCTGACGGTGCTCTTGATGCTTCGCACCAAGGCTTCTGCCGATACGAACTCAGTATAAACCATAGCTGCTCCGAATCGCTTGCAGAGCATGCGAAAACCAATATCCGTAACGTCTTCCATCGGAGCTAGGAAGAGGGGCTGAGGCCCAAATTCTATATTTCCTATTTTCATGAGTTTTCGAGTGAAATCTTCTTATTCTTATGATATGATATTTTCTTGTTTCTTATTTTGCGGTGCAAAGTTACTGCTTTTTTCTGAAAATAAAGAAAATACTACTTCAAAAGATGATACATTCCCCCTGCAAAGGTCTTGATGACGCCCTTCATCTCCAGCGTGAAGAGGAGGGAGGTGAGGCGAGAGATGTCGATATTCGTCTTCACGGAGATGAGATTGATTTGCAGGTCGTTGGTCTTGGCGAGGGCATTCACGATGAGCTGCTCCTCTGGGGACAGCTCGGGGAAGAGGCTGCGCTCTATGCCCTGCTGCTTGGCACGCATCAGCGTGGCATCATCCTGCCATCCCATGTCCTTGATAAAGTCGGCGGCACTGGTGATGAGGCCTGCTCCGTTGCTTCGGATGAGGTTGTTGCAACCCTCGCTGTAGGCATCGCCCACTCTGCCTGGGAAGGCGAAGACATCCCTGCCGTAGGCTTGGGAGATGTCGCAGGTGATGAGGCCTCCGCCGTGGGCGGCACTCTCTATCAAGATGCAGGCATCCGATATGCCAGCCACGATGCGGTTGCGGCGCACGAAGTTAATCTTGTCGGCATTCGTCTGGGTGAGAAATTCGGTCAATAATCCGCCTTGCTCTATCATTCTAAGGGCGGTTTCTCTATGTCGGGAAGGGTAGAGGTCATCCAATCCATGAGCCAATACGCCCACCGTCTCGTAGCCATTTACCAGGGCTTGGCGATGCGCCACGATATCTACGCCATAGGCAAGGCCGCTCACGATAAGCACTTGGGGCGAGAGCTGCTTGAGGTCGGTGATGAAGCGACGGATGCAATCCTCGCCGTAAGGGGTGCAGTGGCGGGTGCCCACGATGTTGATTACTCGCTGCTGGTTGAGGTTGGCATTGCCCTTGTAGAAGAGCATCAGTGGGGCATCGTCGCATTCCTTCAAGCGTTGTGGATAGCGCTCGTCGTTCATGCAGATAGGTTGGATGCCATATTTCAGGTCGTATTCCAGTTCCACTTCAGCTCGCTTCCGTGCCTCGTCAGCGTTTTGCAGGGCGTTGATGAGCTTGTCTGAGGCATCGGGCAGGATGTCCTTGATGTTGTCTTTGTTCTCTATGATGAGCGTGGCGGAGCCCACCTTGCGGTAAAGCTCCAGCATGCCTGCCAGGCTGAAGTAGTTGAGTCTGGTGAGGAGAATCGTATTGAGTATTTCTTGCTGATCCATTATTTTCTCTTTAAGTATTCGTAACCGATGCGGCATCTCAGGCATTCCTTCTTGTCGCAATATTCTTTCTTGAGCTGGATGAGGGCTTGGCTGTCGCCTGCCGTCTCTACCTCCATGCCACATTGCTTCCACATCCTGACGATATGGTTGTTCTCGGCTTTCAATTCTTCCAGGAAGTCGAAGGCACGGTCGCAGTATTTCTCCTCGCCTCGGTGTCTGCCGTAGGCAAAGAGGATGGGCACTACGGTGTTGATGACCAGCAGATTGAGCGAGAAAGGGGAGATGTGCTTCTCGTTCTTGATGCTTTGGCTGCCAAAGGTGTAGTGCGTCTCCCAATATTCGGTTACCGAGGTGGAGAGCACCTGCTTTGCCTCCTTCACCGTGGTGGCTTCCAAGAGCTGGCTGAGGCCTGCACGGCGATGATAATAGAGGTTGGCTAGCTGCGAGATGCGGATATGAGGAAAGTTCTGGGGGCGCAAGCGGAGGAATCGCCACAGCTTGTAATCCATCGGCTGCATCGAGAACTTATGGGCTAGATAGAGGTATTCGTTTCTTAGGCGGGAGAAGTAGCCATCATTGAGTGCATCTTGCTGATAGCGTTCGGGGATGGTATGGAGCTCCAGGAGCCCTGCCTGACCCAGGAAGATGGCCTCCACTTGGAAGAGGTCGTCACGGTGATGATCCACGGCTCTGATCGGCAGATTCATAGCCCACTGCTCGAAGGCATCGCCATTGATGCCGAAACCGTAGTTGCGTGCCAGGGTGATGAAGTAAGCGTTCTCCCAGTCGCCATTGCAGCGGCGCACTCGCTCCTCGATGGCTTCCGTCTTCTGCGAGAGTCGCTCGGTTTGCAAGGCACTCATCCAGCTGTGGATGGTGAGTTTGGTGAGCGATGGGATAATCTGATAGCAAGGGGGATATTGGTCGATGGTCAATAGCTCCTGATAGTGCTGATACACGTTGTCGGGGATGGGGAGCTGCATCTGGATGAGGCGCTCGCCCTTCGAGTTCTTGGCATCCACATCCAGTTCGCTGCATACGTGGAGGATGACGTTGTCATAGCGTTCGTCCTTGTCGTGGCCATGCACATACCAGTCGCTCGCCTTGTCGTGTATCTCCACGTTGCCCACCCATAGGGTGCCGCCAATCTTGATTTTGGCATTGAAGAAGTCGGGGCCTGCATTGCGATTGTGCAGGCCAGGGTCGATGACTTCCACCTCTTGATGGATGTCGGTGGTGAGCTGGGTGAGTGGGAAGAGCTTGTGCTTCCACACGTAATGTAGGAGTTGTTCCATACGCCGGGGGTTAAAAAGATGAATGTATGTTAGGGGTGCGAAAAATAACTGTTAAACAGTTAACTTTGAGCAATTGAATTCTTCACTCTTCGTTCTTCACTCCCAAAAGCGCCTTGTCGTAGTCTTCGCTATTGCCCAGTTTGCCATTGATGAGGCACACTAGTTCCACGGTAGCCTTGAGGCAGAGGCGCTCGTCAGAGGCACGGAAGATGTCCTGGTGGAACACATAGCGCACGCCCTGCTTCTCCAGCCAGAGGCGAGAATAGAACTCGTCGTCACACTGCAATGGGGTCTTGTATTGCAGGTTCATGCGAGCCACCACGGCATCCACGCCCTTGCGGTGCATCTCGGCAAAGCTGAGGCCACATTTCTGTAGGAAGAGGTGGCGGGTATGCTCCATGTAGTGCAGATAGTTGGCATTGTTGACGATGCCCTCGATGTCGCATTCGTAGTCACGAACCTCCATCTTTGTTTCGAATATGTATTTGCTCATCATTTTCTTTATTTGGTTACTAAACGGTTGCAAATAGAGCCCGAAAGCCCTAAATCACTGCAAAAATAACCAAAAATTTCTATTTATTATAATAATAAAGAGTTTTTTTCAAGGTTTTTCGGAGAAAATTATGTATTTTTGCCGAAACGTTTGGTCTTAACCGACTTTTCGTTGGATTTTAAGAGAATAGAAAATAAAAATATAAAAACTAGATAAAGATGAAAATTGCTTTGATCGGCTACGGCAAGATGGGACACATGATCGAGGAGATCGCCCTGCAGCGTGGCCACGAAATCGTATGTAAGATTGATGTGAATAACCCTGAAGACATCGACAGCCCTGAGTTCTGCTCTGCCGATGTGGCTATCGAGTTTACCAACCCTACTGCCGCTTACGGCAACTATCTGAAGGCTTTCTCTCACAATGTGAAGGTGGTATCAGGTTCCACAGGTTGGATGAAAGACCATAAGGAAGACGTGGAGAAGCTCTGCGCCGATGGCAAGCAAACCCTCTTCTGGGCTTCCAACTTCAGTATCGGTGTGGCTATCTTCTCAGCCGTCAACCGCTACTTGGCTAAGATTATGAATGGTTTCCCACAGTACAATGTGTGCATGCAGGAGACTCACCACGTGCATAAGCTCGATGCCCCTAGCGGCACTGCCATCACCCTGGCTGAGGAGATTATCGACAATGTGGACCGCAAGAAGGACTGGAAGCGTGGCGTGACTTATTGGACAAACGATGGTCATCAGGATGAGGGCGACCAGAACATCCAGGAAGATGACTTGGTTATCAACTGCGTGCGCGATGGTGAGGTGCCAGGCATCCATGCCGTGATGTATGATAGCGAGGCAGATATGATTACCATCGAGCACAGCGCTCACTCTCGCAAAGGATTCGCTCTCGGTGCTGTATTGGCAGCCGAGTTTACTGCCAACCATAGCGGCTTGCTCACAACATCTGATCTCTTTAAATTTTAAGTAATGATTGACAAGCAGAAACAACAACTGAATATGAAGGTGCAGTGGACGAAGTTTATCATCGTCTTGGCATTGTACCTTATCTTCCTGCTCTGGGTAGAGAGTTGGCTGGGACTCATTGTGGTGCCATTCATCTTTGATGTCTACATCACCAAGAAGATACGCTGGCAGTGGTGGAAGGACGAGGAAGGCCCCGTGCGCTTCATCATGAGCTGGGTGGACGCCCTGGTGTTCGCCCTCGTGGCAGTATACTTCATCAACCTCTTCTTCTTCCAGAACTATGTGATACCATCTAGCTCCCTGGAGAAGAGTCTCCTCACGGGCGATTACCTCTTCGTGAGCAAGGTGAGCTACGGACCTCGCATCCCTGAGACACCGCTCACCATGCCGCTTACCCAACACACCATGCCGTTGGTCAACGTGAAGAGCTACGTGGAGTGGCCTCACTGGGATTATCGCCGTGTGAAGGGATTGGGCGATGTGAAGCTCAACGACATCGTGGTGTTCAACTATCCTGCGGGCGATACCCTCGTCAATGAGGAGCGCTATGCAGCCAACGACTATTACCAGATGGTATATGCCATCGGCGACCAGCTCTTGGAGCAGAACGGACAGCAGCAGGATCCTCGCTCGCTCACCCCATTGCAGCAGCGCAGCTACTTCCAGAAGATGTATGCCACCGGCAGAAACTATATCCTCAGCATGCCAGGCGAATATGGCGACATCATCAGCCGTCCTACCGACCGCCGCGAGAACTATGTGAAGCGCTGCGTGGGATTGCCAGGACAAACCCTGCAAATCAAGAACCGCATCGTATATCTCGATGGCAAGGCCAACAAGGAGCCTGACAACGTGCAGTATACCTACAAGATGAAGTTGAAGGGCGAGTTCCCTATCGACCTCGCCGACCAGCTGGGCATCACCAACGAAGACCTCCTGATGTACAATCAGAATGGCGTGATACCGCTCACCAAGAAGGCATACCAGGCACTGAAGGCTAACAAGGCGTTGGTACAGAGCATCAGTATCAATACCGAGGCAACCTATGGCGACCTCTATCCGCTGAATGCCTATACTGGCTGGACGCGCGACAACTATGGCCCAGTATGGATTCCGAAGAAGGGCAAGAACATCGCCCTGACGCTGAAGAATCTGCCTATCTATGAGCGATGCATCAAAGTATACGAGGGCAACGACCTGAAGGTGGATGCCAAGGGCAATATCTGGATCAATGGCAAGGTGGCTAAGAGCTACACCTTCAAGCTGGATTACTACTGGATGATGGGCGACAACCGCCACAACTCAGCCGACAGCCGCTACTGGGGCTTCGTGCCAGAGGACCACATCGTGGGCAAGCCTATCTTCATCTGGTGGAGCCACAGCCCTGACCATCCAGGTTTCTCAGGCATTCGCTGGAACCGTCTCTTCACATTCGTAGACAATATCAAGTAAGAGATTATAATATCAAGTAAGAATGAAAGCAGCAGCCAAATTCCTCATAGCGTTGGTGCTGTCGCTGCTCCTAGCTTGGGCAGTGCGCACCTGCGTGTTCACTATCTTTACGGTGCCCCAGGAAGGTCTTCCTCCCCATCTCAAGGCAGGCAACCGAGTGATAGTGAACAGGATAGACTGCGATAGTTTCAGCCGTGGCGAGACCGTCGTCTTCGATGATTCCACGGCTTGCTTCATCGGAATGATAGAGAAGATGCCGGGCGACACCTTGACGCTCGACACCCTGCGCTACGTGATACCCACCATCTGCTGCAAGCGATGCCGCTGCAAGGATTGCCGCTACTATCTGGTACGCACCAGTGGCGGTGGCAAGCAGCTTGTGCATAAGCATCAGATGATAGGCAAGGCGTACAAGCTCTTCTGATGGCGTATGCCCTAATTATTAATTCTTAATTATTAATTCTTAATTAAAATTGAAGGCTCTACTTTCTTCCACATATTTTGGACCTGTGCAGTGGTATCAGAAGCTGAATCGCTACGACGAGTGCCTGATAGAGCGTCATGAGAGCTTTATCAAGCAGACGTATCGCAACCGCATGATCATAGCCACCACCAATGGTCCCCTGTCGCTCACCATCCCCACCAATCACGACACCTCGATGGCGATGAAGGACATCCGTATCTCCGACCATGCCAACTGGCGCCATGTCCACTGGAATGCGCTTCTCTCCGCCTACGGCGAGAGCCCCTTCTTTGAGTATTACCAAGACGATATCCGGCCCTTCTACGAGAAGAAATATGACTTCCTCTTCGATTTCAACATGGAGATAACGGAGAAGATGATAGAACTCCTCGATATCCGCCCGAAGCTCAGCGTGACGGATGAATACGTGGAGAAGTTAGGAGTTAGGAGTGAGGAGTTAGGAGTTAGGAGTGAGGAGTTAGGAGTTAGGAGTGAGGAGTTAGGAGTTGAGGGAGAAAAAACTCCTAACTCCTCACTCCTAACTCCTAACTTAATAAAGGATTTCCGCGATGCGATTCGCCCCAAGAAACCGCTCCCTGACCCCGAATTCGAGTCGAAGCGCTATTACCAGGTTTACGAGCAGAAATACGGTTTTCAGCCCAATATGAGCATCCTTGACCTCCTTTTTAATGAA
Organism: Candidatus Segatella intestinihominis; assembly: GCA_900548535.1. Lineage (GTDB taxonomy): Bacteria > Bacteroidota > Bacteroidia > Bacteroidales > Bacteroidaceae > Prevotella > Prevotella intestinihominis. The sequence goes on from URLG01000071.1 coordinate 10,472, forward strand.
GGCAACGAGGCGATATTCTTCCTATAAATAATAAGGTAGAGTATCGCCTCATTTCTTTATTCTTATCTGATGAAGTATGCAAAAATGGGCTGTTAACTGTTAACCTGTTAACCCCAATGCAAAAAAATACTCAGTGGCTTATGTTTTATTTTAAAACGTATCCCGTTCCTCTTCCGCTTCCCACTTTCTCAATTTCCTCCGCAACGAGCATTTCCTTGAGCGTGCGCTCAATGGTGCTGATGCTGATGTCGGGGCAGAGGTTGGCGATGTCTGCCTTGGTGATTTTTCCCAACTTCTTGTGGAAGACGGCCTTGATGCGTTCAGCTTTCGAAAGCGTTTTGCCGTGCAGATGTTCCACCCTGTCCTGGAATTCCTGGTAAGCCTTGATGAATATCCCAAGATAGTAGCTTACGAATGGAAGATAAGAGTTCTGGCTGTCGTGCCAATCGATGGAACTTGATTTCAGGGCATCGTAGTAGGTCTCCTTCGATTTCTCTATGAGCATCTCGATGCTGATATATTTGCCCACGATGTACCCGCTGCGATAAAGCAGAAGAAGGGTAAGAAGACGGCTCATCCTGCCATTGCCATCGTTGAAAGGATGGATTGAGAGGAAGTCGAGCACGAACATCGGAATAAGCAAGAGTGCATCATGTTTGCCTTCATCTATTGCCTCGTCGAATGCACAGCAGAGGTCTTCCATTGCTTCGGGTGTTTGGAAGGCTGGCATCGGCGTGAACCTGATGTGCTCCTTCCCTTCGCTGTCGGTCTCAGCGATGATGTTGTCGGTGTTCTTGAATCGTCCTCCAATCTCCTTCCCGCCGTAAGAATAGAGGTCTCGGTGCAGTTGGAGAATGTTGTTGGGGCGAATAGGAATGTACTCATAGTTCTCGTGTATGGTGGTCAGTACTTCCCGATAGCCTGCAATCTCCTCTTCCGAGCGGCTTCGCGGCTCGGCTTTCTCCATGACGAGTGCATGGATGCGCTCATCTGAGGTGTAGATGCCCTCAATGCGGTTGGAAGAACGGGTGCTCTGTATCTTGGCGATATTGAGCAAGGCAGAGAGGGTGTCGGCTTTTGCCGATACGTAAAGGTCTTGCTTGCCCTTGTATTCGTGCAAGATAGCGAGCTGTCTCACGATGGATGGTGTGAGCAGTTGCTCGGGTGTTTTTTTGTAGTCGAATTGATGCATAGTCTTTTGTTTATTTGTTCTGCTGCAAATTTACAAAGAATATTCCAATTATCTGCCCTAAAACAAAAATATCTGCATCATTTTACGCTTAAATGATGCAGATAAAATAAAAAATGAGGTAGAAAAGGAAAAATTATTCATATTTTAAGCGTAAAATTTCGGATTTTGTGTATCTTTGCATTGAGCACATTAAGCTAGCACCGATAAGAGGGCAGTTTTTACTTATCAGAAAGTATTTCTGTCCAACTAGTGAGGGCAGTATGTGTTTGCGACATAATGGAAAAGCGTTTACTAGACGCTCTGAACTTGACTCTTAGGAACTTCGCAAACTCCAATCTTGTCAAAGACAGTGCAACGGTAGATGCTCTCGGGATGTGTTTATCCACATTCCTTACTATGGGTATGGCATATTGCGTATAGCGAGATGTCAAATATCTGTATAGGGGATAGTATATTCATATCGGCGTGGGCTTCGACGTTGTTCGTTTCGACAAGATGGGCAATGCGAAGGCCTCTAAGAGTGGGACGGACAACTGGTAAGGTTCCCACGCTTTTTTGTTTTGGCGGAGCAAGGATAATCATTTAATTTCTAGTGAAGGGGACGTTGCTAGGTAATTCAAAAAGCTAATTATGAAACATTTTTTTATTCTAATGTTGCTTCTGCTTGGATGTTATAATTCATTCGCTTTTGAATATAAGGGAGTGTATTATCGGGAGTCTGATGGTGGCGCTATTGTATCAAAACCGGAAACTGGTGGAACTTATTTTGGTGAAATCGTTATTCCTGAAGAGGTAGTGTGTAAAGAATATGCTTATGAACCAAGTGTAACCTATCACGTTGTGGGGATTGACGAAAATGCATTTGAAGAAAGTTATGGACTTACAAAAATAACGATAAATGCGCCTATCAAAGATTTGAAAATAAATAAATGCTATGCGCAAGAAATAGTTCTTCCACAACTGAAGTCCATTGAGTTGGAAAATGCTTATATCTCGACTTTGAATATTCCAAGTACTGCTGCTGATGTCAAGCTTTATGGATGTCCTTCATTGTATACACTGGTAGTCCCAGGTACCGTTTCACATTTAGGATTATCAAATTGTAGCGTATTGGGAGACCTAGTAATACAGGAGAGCAAGGAGAAGTTATACTTAGGTATTAGTGATGATACGCCGGTAACCGATTTAACAATAAATCGTGTTGTTAACGATAATAACGATTACTTAAGTTCCTTACAAAATCTTGTAAATTTGCACCTTGGTGACAATATAACACATTTACCATCTTTGGATGGTAAAACTAAGTTGGAAACAGTAGAAGGCAATGGTATAACAATTATTGAAAGAGAAACTTTTAATGGAACAACATCGCTAAAAACAGTGTCTTTTCCAAATTTGAAGACTATACGAGATTGGGCGTTTAAGGATTCTGGTATTAAAAGCATAGAGCTTCCTAATACTCTTGATAGTATAGGTAGTAGTGCATTTTGTGGTGCGAAATTGACAAATATCGTTTTGCCTAGTTCATTGAAAAATGTTGGGGAAAATGCTTTTGAGAATTGTGAAGATTTGACTTCTTTGACCATAAAAGGGAATACCTCGTTTGAAAGAAATGTATTTGAAAATTGTTCCTCTCTTTCATCGGTGTCCCTCCCCAATGATTTAGAATCTTTGGGTGAGGAAATGTTTTTCAATTGTATTTAGAGCCTTATAACTAACCATAACTTACTATGACTAACTAACCATAAAGCATTGATTTTCAATACTCTTTGATTTTTAACACTTTCTGAGTGCTTTTTGGCAGTTCCCGATTTTCCACATATTTTTG
>URLG01000072.1 GCA_900548535.1 Candidatus Segatella intestinihominis
GAGTAGTCTCCGTGAAGATGCCTAGCTTCGCCCAGGAGCGAGACTGCCAGCAGCTGATTCATGACTTCTATGCGAAATATGGAGACAGTTCGAAGCCATTCTCTAGAGATGTGATCCGCATCAATGCGCAGGCGGAGACTCAGGCTAATCAATTAAGAATTAATAATGAAGAATTAAGAATTCAAGGCGCAAGTGCAGGTAATCAAACAGTTCAAATTTCAAACCTCAATGTTCAAAGTTCCGAAGATGATTACCCCGCTCCGCCCGAGATGCCGAAGAAGCTGCCTAAGCTCGTGGAGCTCCTCGTGTCTCAGACACCGGATATCTATAAGCCTGCCGTAGCCCATGCCATCTTTCCTCCGCTAGCCACCCATCTCTGTCGCACCTATTTCAACTATATAGATAATGTGGAGCATGAGGCTACGCTAATGTGCTGCCTCTTGGCTGGCACGGGTGCAGGAAAGAACTGCGTGCAGATGCCTATCAACCTGATTATGGAGGACATCCGCAGCCGCGACCAAGAGAACCTGCAGCGAGAGAAGGAATGGAAGGACGAGGTAACTCGCAAGGGTGCTAACAAGGACAAGCGCAAGCGCCCACAAAACCTTATCATCCAGGAGATAGACGCCGACATGACCAACCCTGCCTTCGTGATGCGAACCGCCGAAGCACAGGAGCATTTCCTCTATACCTCTCTGAATGAGATAGACCAGTTTGATGCCTTGAAAGGGCAGGGCGGACAGCAATTTCGCATCATGTGCCTCGCCTTCGACCCTGGTAATCAATATGGACAAACCCGAGTGGGAACGCAATCAGTCACCGAGCGAGTCACCATCCGATTTAACTGGAATGCATCTACCACCATCAAGAAGGGACAGCAGTATTTCTCCAAAGTGCTGACGGCTGGTCCTATCTCGCGCATCAACTTCTGCACCATCCCGGAGCGTGACATCGGTGCCGAGATGCCCGTCTATGGCAAATACGACGAGGCTTTCCGTGAGCAGCTCAAGCCTTATCTGGAGAACCTCTGCCGAGCCTCTGGCTTGATAGACTGCCCCGAGGCTTTCCAGCTAGCCGCCAAGCTGAAGGATGAGAACGCCGACTTCTCTCGGCTCTCGCAAAATCGTGTGTATGAGAATCTTTCCTTTCGTGGCAATGTGATAGCCTACTTGAAGGCATGCGTGCTCTATGTGGCGAATGGCTGCCAATGGGAGCCTGAGATAGAGAACTTTATCCGCTGGAGCGAGGAATACGACCTGTACTGCAAGATGCGATTCTTTGGCGATGCCATCGCCAGGGCTGAGATAGAAGGCGAGAAGTCGAGCAAGCGTGGTCCGCAGAATCTTCTGCAGTTCCTGCCCGATGAGTTTACGCTCAGCGATGCAGAAGCATTGCGACTGCAATACAATCTGGATGTAAAGAAAACTAAGCACATGATTAATGTTTGGATAAGCAGAGGATATATCCAGCGAAGGGAGAATGGTGAAAACGGTCGCAGTCTCAAATCTCAGAATCTCAGTTATTTTAAACTTAAATACAAAAATTACAATGGAAATCGTACTCAAAAGAATAGCTAAGCAGAATACTTACACCATAGGGCGTATGTATATCCTGAAGGACGAGGAGGTGGAGCGCAAGGTGAACTATACGCTCAATAAGGACCAGAAGCGCAGCTTCTGCCATGTGGTAGATGTGGGCAAGCTGGACGGGGAGCACTACTTCTGCGATACCCTGGAGCCTACGTGGCGCAACCTGCTGGGCATCACCCTGTTGCCCCAAGAGGAGAATGTGCGCCTGGGGCGAGTGTCGGGGAAGAAGGCGCAGAAGATGAGGGGCAAGACTGCCATCCCCGAGGGCACCTATCCACTGCTCATCACCAAGTCGCCGAGATTCAAGCAGTGGCTGCCGCTCTTGCAGGGCGTGCCTGGCTTCGATGGCATCCGCATCCATGCCGGCAACTACCCCGACGATACGCAGGGCTGCATCCTGCCGGGCGAAAACAAGCTCAAGGGCATGGTGGTGAACTCTCGCATCTGGCTCAGCCGACTCATCAATGCCATCACGGCTGCTAGAGACCGAGGCGAGAGTATCTGGATCACCATCATCTGATCAATATTCATTCCCTTCCTCCTTGATCACGCTCGGACCGTCGATGAGTTCGGGGGCTGGCACGTTGCGATTCACGTCGCTATAGGCGCGGCGAGTATCACCCATGTCGATGTCTATCTCCTCATTCACGGGGCGACCGGGGTCTAGGAGGGAGTGGGAGAAGAGCCACTCGTAGGTCTTCTTCAGATAGAATACGCGGGCGGGAGTGCCGTGGTTGGCTCCCTGCCACCAGTCGTAGCGCAGACGAGTGTCGTTGCCCTCTGACTGCAACTTCTCCACTACCACTTTGGACTGCTTGATGGGCACGGCTCTGTCGGCTGTGCCGTGGATAATCCAGAAGGGCAGTCTGCCCAGTCCGCTCACGTCCTTGACCGATGCTCCTCCGCAGAGCGCCATGCCTGCTGCTATGCGGTTGGGGTAGGTGGCGCACACGTCCATGGTGCCATATCCTCCGAGGCTCATGCCCAGTACGTATACTCGGGTGGTGTCGCAGGGGTAGTTGGTCTTCACCCAGTCCAGCACCTCCATGATCTTCTTGGGGCTCCAGGCTCCGCCCGGATTCTGCGGCACGATGGTGATGGCGTCGATGTCCCTACCTTTGACGATGGCATCGAGCGGACCATAGCGGCGCACTCGGTTCAGGTTTCTGCCGCAGAGGCTGGCTCCATGCAGAAAGATAATCACTGGCGTCTGCTCCTGACTGTAGAAATAGTCCACTGGGGTATATACCCAAAAGTTGTATCCACCGGGTATCTTATTCTTCACCGCCCTCAGAAAGTCGAAGGCTGATGCCTGTAGGGTGATGAGGCACAGGAGCATCGCCAAGCATATCTTTTTCATTTGTTAGTCTTGCTATTTCTTTGATTTTCATGTCGATTGGATTTCTTTGCTGAAGCTTTACTTTCCCGGCGCATCGGGCACGGGATAATCGTATTGCTTGTAGTAGGAAGGTGTGTGGTTGTTATACCAGGCTCCCTCTATGTTGATGCCCAGGGAGAAGGTCTTGCTGGTGTTGGTGTACCTGATGCCTGCGCCCAGGACGTTGGCTCCAGGAGCGCCCATGCCGTAGCCGCCCATCATGCCATAGCCTGGCATCCAGCCTCTGCCATATCCCCAAGGGTACATGCCGCCATATCCCCAGAGGCCATAGCCGTAGCCTCCATATCTGCCATAGAGCGTGTTGTAATTATTGGCCACGCTGAGCTGACCGTATACGTATGCCTCCCAGTGGTCATTGATCTTATAGCCCAACATGCCGTAGACGCCACCGTCGTGATAGCTGTCCCCGCCATAATTCACATTGTTAATATAGGCTCCCAAGGCTAGCCACAGGCGATTGTCCTTGGTGAGGGGCGTGAGGTAGGCGGCATCGATGGTCTGCGTGAAGCCGCCACGATGGGGCACATGCTTGCCGAAGGTGGCGAAGGCGGAGAGGTCTACCTGCATGTTCAAGCCCTTGTGAAGACCCAAGAACTGATTCATGCTCGATGGCTGCATGGGCTCGCTGAGCTTGGCGGCATCAGAAAGCTTGGATGGCTCGCTGAGGGCTGGCAGGTTGGGATTCTTCAAGGGCTTTCCACTGTATATCATCGGTTTGCCGTTCTGATAGACGGTGTCGCCTGGCAGAATCCAGTCTTCCCTCGGGCTGTCGGCACTGTGCAGCGGTCCGAATGCCACATGCTCCTGCGCTTGCATCGTCTGCATCACCAGAAGCATCAGGATGAATAGTGAAAATATCTTTTTCATATCGTCTTATCTCATTAATTTGTACTAAACTTTTGCAAAGATATAAATAAAGTGGGGAAAATGCTCATCTTTTTAGAATAAAATCATTATCTTTGCACTTAATAACTTAAATAGATGAAAAAAAATAAAGGAAAAATGAAAAAGATATTGACTTTGATAGCCTGCTGCATGATGGGGATGAACCTCTCTGCACAGACGGCTAACGAGGATTCGCTCACGGCTGACACCACACTGCATCAGGTGATGCTGGAAACTACGATGGGCAACATCAAACTGGCGCTCTACAACGACACGCCAAAACACAGGGACAACTTCCTGAAACTGGTGAACGAGGGCTACTACAATGGTTGTATCTTCCAGCGAGTGATCAAGAACTTCATGATACAGGGCGGCGACTACTCCTGCCGTAAGGTAACGCCGGGCAAGGTGGAGAAGTTTGACGTAGGCTATACCGTGCCTGCCGAGATCATCTACCCTAAGTATTATCACAAGAGAGGGCAGTTGTGCATGGCGCGTGAGGGTGATGACGAGAACCCTACGAAGGCATCGGGAGCTACCGATTTCTACATCACCTGGGGCAGAAACTTTTCGCCTAGACAGATGGAATACTTGGTAGAACAGATGCAGCGTGAGGGCAAGAACTATGCGATACCTTCGAAGGAGGTGCAGGAAGGCTACATCAAGTATGGCGGAGTGCCTCATCTGGACAATGGATATACCGTGTTTGGCGAGGTGCTGGAAGGTCTGGATGTGGTAGACAAGATTCAGAACGTGGCTACCAACAAGGAGAACAATGACCGCCCGCTGGAGGATATCATCATCCTGAAAGCCGAGCAAATCAAGTAATCATAAACTTCAAATTTCAATTTTTAAATTTCAAATCAAATGAAGTCATTAAAGGAAATATATAGAGTAGGCAAGGGACCATCGAGCAGTCATACGATGGGACCTCAGCGCGCAGCAAAGATGTTCTTGGAGCGATGTGGCAATGCTGCTTCCTATGAGGTGACGCTCTATGGCAGCCTCGCAGCCACGGGCAAGGGCCACATGACGGATGTTGCCATCAAGGAGGTGTTTGATGGACATAAGGTCATCAACATCATCTGGCAGCCACAGGTGGTTCTGCCTTTCCATCCCAACGGCATGAAATTCGTGGGAAGGGACGTAAACGGCGACGTGATGGACGAGTGGACCGTGTATAGCATAGGCGGCGGTGCGCTCTCTGACGGCTCGGAGGGCCACGATGAGCTGGGCGCCAAGGACGTGTATGAACTCAATACGATGGCAGAAATCCAGAAGTGGTGTTACGACAACGGACGCTCCTTCTGGGAATATGTGGAGATGTGCGAGGGCGATGACATCTGGGACTATCTGGACATGGTGTGGCAAACGATGAAGCAAGCCATACGCCGCGGACTGGACCATGAGGGCGTGCTGCCCGGACCGCTCAAACTGCAACGCAAGGCTGCCACCTATTATATTAAGGCGAAGGGCTACAGAGCCTCCTTACAGAGTCGCGGACTGGTATACTCTTACGCTCTAGCCGTGAGCGAGGAGAATGCTTCGGGTGGCATCATCGTGACGGCTCCTACCTGCGGAGCTTGTGGTGTGTTGCCTGCCGTGCTCTATCATCTGTATACGGCTCATGAGCAGAGCGAACAGCGCATCTTGAGAGCGCTTGCCACGGCTGGACTGGTGGGCAACATCGTGAAGCAGAATGCCTCCATCAGCGGTGCCGACGTGGGCTGCCAGGGAGAGGTAGGCGTGGCTTGTGCGATGGCTTCGGCTGCCGCTTGCCAGCTCTTTGGCGGAAGTCCGGCTCAGGTGGAATATGCCGCTGAGATGGGACTGGAGCATCACTTGGGCATGACCTGCGACCCTGTATGCGGACTGGTGCAGATACCTTGCATCGAGCGCAATGCCTTTGCGGCGGCTAGAGCCCTGGACGCTGACCTCTATGCCAGTTTCTCGGACGGACATCACAGCGTATCGTTTGACAGAGTGGTGGAGGTGATGAGACAGACGGGCCACGACCTGCCATCGCTCTATAAGGAAACCAGTGAAGGCGGACTGGCAAAACAATTTCAAAAATAATGACAAATATGGTGATTAAGAAGATATTTTTAGCCCTGTTGTTGCTCGTGAGCTTGGTGTCTTGCCAGAAGCAGGCTGCTGCTCCGGAAGTGAAGAGCATCGACGACCTGAAGGGCACCACCATCGGTGTGCAATTGGGCACTACAGCTGATGTGCTGGCCTCGGAATATGAGAAGAAGGGCGAGGGTGCCAAGGTGGAGCGATTCACCAAGACTGCCGATGCCATCCAGGCTCTGAAGCAGGGTAAGATAGGCTGCGTGATCGTGGACGAAGCGCCGGGCAAGGCTTTCCTGCGCAAGAACCAGGGCATGCGCATCCTGCCACAGACTTTCGGCGAGAGCGGCTTTGCCATCTGCATAGCCAAGGGCAATGAAGAGCTGCTCAAGCAGTGTAACCAAGCCATCCTGAAGCTTAAGCAATCGGGACTGCTGGATAGCATCTCCAGCCGACACATGGACCGTGAGATGGCGGTGGCTTACGAGCCCCAGCAGGTGAAGCACAGCAGGGGCAAGATACGTTTTGCCACCAATGCCACCTTTGAGCCATTCGAGTATTACAAGGATGGCAAGATAGTGGGCATCGACGTGGATGTGGCTCGTGCCCTGGGTGATGTGCTCGACATGGACGTGGAGGTGGTGGACATGGAGTTTGATGCCATCATCACCTCCGTGCAAACGGGCAAGGCTGATGCCGGAATAGCTGGTATGACGGTGACTGAAGAGCGCAAGAAGAATATCAACTTCTCTGAGCCTTACGCCTATGAGCGACAAGTGGTTATCGTAAACGATAAAAGTAACGCTGCAAGTATGGGCGAGGGGCAGTCGTTGAAAGAAAAGTTTAAGAGCTGTTTTGTGACGGAGCACCGCTATCAGTACCTGGTAAAGGGACTCTGCAACACGCTCCTCATCACCTTCTTCGCCATCATCCTCTCCCTGATATTGGGTACGATGATAGCCATCGTTCGTGCCACCCATGAGCGCAATCATACCCACCCAGTGCTCAATGCCATCTGCCAGGTTTACCTCACCATCGTGAGGGGCACGCCTACCATGGTGCAGTTGCTCATCATCTATTATGTGGTGTTTGCCTCTGCCGATGTCAACAAGATCGTGGTGGCGGTCATCGCCTTTGGACTGAACAGCGCTGCTTATATCGCCGAGGTGATCCGCTCGGGCATCATGTCGGTGGACAGGGGACAGATGGAGGCAGGCAGAAGTCTGGGTCTCTCTTACTCCAAGACCATGCGCCTCGTCATCCTGCCACAGGCATTCAAAAATGTGATGCCAGCCATGGGCAATGAGCTCATCACGCTGCTCAAGGAGACTTCCATCTCGGGCTATATCGGACTAGTAGACCTGACCAAGGGGTCGGACATCATCCGCAGCATCACCTACGAGGCTATGTTGCCACTAGGCATCGTAGCTTGCATCTATCTCTTGATCGTGGCTGCCCTCTATTTGGGTGTTCAGAAACTGGAAAAACATCTGCGCCGCACAGAGAGAAGATAAAACAAATGAATAATAAAAAATCTGACAAAAGAAGATATGGAGAATCCAATCAATCAACCTATCATCCGCATCCAAGACTTGCATAAGAGCTTTGGCGACAACGAGGTGCTCAAGGGCATTACCACCGCCATCCAGAAGGGCGACGTGGTGGCAGTCATCGGTCCGTCGGGTTGCGGCAAGAGTACTTTCCTGCGTAGCATCAATCTGCTGGAGCAGCCCACCAGTGGCAAGGTGATGCTCGATGATACGGATATCACCCAGAAGGGCGTGGACATCAATCAGGTAAGACAGCGCATCGGCATGGTGTTTCAGCAGTTCAATCTCTTCCCCAATATGAGCATTCGCCGCAACATCATGCTGGCTCCCGTGGAACTGGGCAAGATGAGCAATGAAGAAGCGGCGCAGAAGGCAGACCTACTGCTGGAGCGCATCGGATTGCAAGACAAGGCCGATGCCTATCCCGACAGTCTTTCGGGCGGACAGAAACAGCGTGTAGCCATTGCCCGAGCTCTCGCCATGAATCCCGAGGTGATGCTCTTCGATGAGCCTACTTCGGCGCTGGACCCTGAGATGGTGGGCGAGGTGTTGCAGCTGATGAAGCAAGTTGCAGCCGAGGGAATGACGATGATTGTGGTGACCCACGAGATGGGATTTGCCCGTGAGGTGGCCAATCGAGTGATGTTCTTCTGTGAGGGAGTCATCGCCGAGGAAGCTACGCCGGAAGAGATTTTTACGCATCCAAAATCGCCTCGATTGCAAGATTTCTTAGGCAAGGTGTTGTAAAATAAACCTATTTAAATGCATTTTCGGCATAAAAGTAAATGAATTTCATTCTTTTTTTGTATCTTTGCAAAAAAATATAGCTATATTATGGGATTATTTGGATTATTTAGCAGCAAAAAAAAGGAAACACTGGACAAAGGCTTGGAGAAAACCAAGGAGAGTGTTTTTGGCAAATTGGCACGTGCGGTGGCTGGTAAGTCGACCGTTGATGACGATGTGCTCGATGACTTGGAGGAGGTGCTCATCACATCTGATGTGGGTGTGGAGACTACCGTCAAGATTATCCATCGCATCGAGGAGCGTGTGGCTAGAGATAAGTATGTATCAACCTCTGAGTTGAATCAGATATTGCGTGATGAGATAGCCAACCTCTTGGCTGAGAATCACTCTGACGATAATGACGAGTGGGACTTGCCTTCCGACCACAAGCCATACGTGATACTGGTTGTGGGCGTGAATGGTGTGGGCAAGACTACCACCATCGGCAAGCTGGCTTATCAGTTTAAGAAGGCTGGCAAGAAGGTGTATCTCGGTGCAGCCGATACCTTCCGTGCGGCAGCCGTGGAGCAGATTAGCATCTGGGGTGAGCGTGTGGGCGTGCCTGTGGTGAAGCGGCAGATGGGCTCCGACCCTGCCAGCGTGGCTTTCGACACCCTGCAGAGTGCCAAGGCTAATGGTGCCGACGTGGTGCTCATCGATACTGCAGGCAGACTTCATAATAAGGTGAACCTGATGAATGAGCTCAAGAAAATCAAGGACGTGATGAAGAAGGTGATACCTGAGGCTCCAGACGAGGTGATGCTCGTGCTGGACGGTAGTACTGGACAAAATGCCTTTGAGCAGGCCAAGCAGTTCTCTGCCGTTACCAATATCTCTTCGCTCGCCATCACCAAGCTCGATGGTACAGCCAAGGGCGGCGTGGTGATCGGTATCTCCGACCAGCTCAAGGTGCCAGTGAAGTATATCGGACTGGGCGAGGGCATGGAGGATCTCCAGCTCTTCAACAAGAGAGAATTTGTGGATTCCCTTTTCAAGCATTAAAAGAAGAATTTCCTCTTTGTTTAGATATATGGATTCCCTTTTCAAACAATAAAGATTGTAGATGAAGAAAAATCAGATAGATATCATAACAATGGGTTGCTCCAAGAACCTGGTGGATAGCGAATTGCTGATGAAGCAGTTTGAGGCTAACGGCTACCACTGTGTTCACGACCCAAAGCGTTCGCAGGGTGAGATAGTGGTTATCAATACCTGCGGATTTATAGAGGATGCCAAGCAAGAGAGCATCGACACCATCCTCGAATTTATAGAGGCAAAGAACGAGGGCAGACTTCGTAAGCTCTATGTAATGGGTTGCCTCTCACAGCGTTATCAGAAAGAACTGGAGGAGGAAATGCCAGAGGTGGACAAGTTTTATGGCAAGTTCAACTACAAACAGTTGCTCCAGGAATTGGGCAAGGCTGATGTGGCAGCTTGCGATGGTCATCGCCATCTTACCACTCCTCGCCATTATGCCTACGTCAAGATAGCTGAAGGCTGTGATCGCCACTGCGCCTACTGTGCCATCCCTATCATCACGGGCAAGCATACCTCCAGACCGAAGGAGGAAATCCTGCAGGAGGTGTGCGACTTGGTGAAGGAAGGCGTGAAGGAATTTCAGATTATCGCCCAGGAACTCACTTACTATGGTGTGGACTTGGACGGCAAACATCATATCACAGAGCTGATTAGCGAGATGGCTGATATCCCAGGTGTCAAGTGGATTCGTCTGCATTACGCATATCCTAACCAGTTCCCTATGGACCTGCTGGATGTGATGCGCGAGAAGCCAAATGTATGCAAGTATCTCGATATCGCCCTGCAACACATCAGCGACCACATGCTCTCTCGTATGCATCGCCATGTGACCAAGCAGGAAACCATCGACCTCCTCAAGGCTATCCGTGAGCGAGTGCCTGGCATCCATATCCGCACCACGCTGATGGTGGGATTCCCTGGCGAGACCAAGGAAGACTTCGGTGAGTTGATGGAGTTTGTGCGTGAGCAGCGATTCGAGCGTATGGGTGCCTTCGCTTACTCAGAGGAGGAGGGTACTTACAGTGCCAAGCACTATGAGGACGATGTGCCTGCCGACGTGAAGCAGCGCCGACTGGATGAGCTGATGATTCTGCAGCAAGACATCAGTGCCGAGGTAGAGGCAGAGAAGGTGGGCAAGGTGATGAAGGTGATCATCGACCGTAAGGAGGGTGATTACTACATCGGCAGAACCGAGTTCTGTTCGCCAGAGGTAGACCCAGAGGTGCTGATTCCTGCTGAGCCTCGCCGTCTGCGTGTGGGTTGTTTCTATGATGTGAAGATAACCCAGAGCGAGGAATTCGACCTCTATGGTGAGGTAGTGAAATAAAAGCATTTATATTATAAATTAAGGTATAGAGTGAACAATAAGGAATATATAGCAGAGTTAGCTCTCCAAACAGGCTATTCGCAAGAGGACACGCAGAAGCTGGTTCGCAAGGCGATAGATGCCATGATTGGGGCATTCGAGGATGGGGAAGTGGTCTCTATCCCTAACTTTGGTACCTTCGAGGTGAAGAAGCGCATGGAGCGTGTGGTGGTAAACCCTACTACCAAGAAGCGCCAGTTGGTTCCGCCAAAGTTGGTCTTGGGATTCCGCCCCGCAACTTCTATCAAGGAGAAATTTAAAAATGGAGGGGAGGCATCATGAGCAAGTTTACTTTGAGTACATTGGCTGCCAAACTCGCAGAGAAGAGTGGGCTGAGCCAAACGGAAGCTGAGCTCTTTATCCGTAAGATGTTTGATGTGCTGAACCAGGGACTGGAGGCAGACAAGCAAGTGAAGATGCGCTGGCTCGGTACCTTCAAGGTTACTACCGTGAAGGACCGTGAGAGTGTGGATGTCAATACGGGTGAGCGCATCGTGATAGAAGGCCGAGACAAAATCAGCTATACTCCGGATAATATTCTGAAAGAAATCGTCAATAAGCCTTTCGCTCAGTTTGAGACTGTAGTGGTGAATGACGGCGTGGACTTTGATGACATCGACAAGAAGTTTGAAACTCCTACTGAAGAGCCAGAAGAAGTTCCATCTGAAGTTCAATCTGAAATCGAAGTTCCTAAGGAAGAGATAGTTATTGCGGAAGTGAAAGCTCCTGAGAAGGAAGATCCTATAGCTCCAGAACTGCCAAAACCTGTAGCTTCTGTTGAGCCAACTCCTCCTGTAGAAGAGCCTCATAGTACAGCTCCGGATGTGATAGACTTCCTTGATACTCCTTTGTCCGTAGAGGCTAGTAGCGACGTAGTTGTGATTGGTGAAGAGAAAGAAGAAAAGGTACAGCCAGAGGTTGAATTAAAGGAAGAGCCACAAGCCGGGCCTATTGTTGAATCTAAGGCTGAGCCAAAAGTCGAGCAACCTGCTGAATCATCAGTCGAAACATCTGCAGAGCCAACCTCTGAACCAGAAGAAGTTGTTGAACAGCAACCTGAAGTTGAAGAAGAGGAGACGCCTCGTCACTCCGGTTTTGTTTTGCCAAAGTATGTGGTAGTTGCAGTAGTGGTAATCTTCCTAGTTTTGGCAGCAGGCATCGGATGGTTTACATTCAATTATGCCAAGATGGCAGAGCAGAACAATTACATGATGCAACAGTTGGCGCAGCTCAAGGAGAATGATGCCCAGCGCAAGGCAGCCGCAGAACATAAGCAGATGCTCGATGCCCAAGAAGCAAGGCTTCGAGAAAAAGCTAAGCAAGACAGCATTCGAATGGCAAGTGCATCAGCAGCCATCAAGATGGCAGAAAATGCTGACGAAACGGAGAAGGTTGATCCTGAAATAGAAAATGCAAAGGATAAAGCTAAGCAAAATACTAAGGCTAAGGAGAAAGGGTCTGCATCTTCAAAGACAGAATCTTCCAAATCGGCATCTCAGGCTTCATCTTCTAAATATGACAAAGATGCAAGAGTTCGTACCGGTGCTTACCGAATCGTAGGCGTAGCTCAAGTTGTTAAAGTGAGTGGACGTCAGTCACTTCAATCCATCAGCAATCGCTATCTCGGTCCAGGCATGGAATGCTATGTAGAGGCTTTGAATGGTACGACCTCTGTGAAAACAGGCCAGAGCATCAAGATTCCAAAACTAGAATTGAAAAAGAAAAAATAAGCAAGTAATATATACTCGCTAAATATACAAAAAAGCCTTGGTTGCTAACTTGCAACCAAGGCTTTTTTATATGTAGCAATCCCAAAGATTTCCCCGAAGGGAAATCCTGGAATTATCTTATCTACTTTGAGATTAGATCTGCTCGCTCCAATCCTCCTGGCTCTTACGAACGTAGGTCTGGTAACGGAGCTTAGCCATCTTCTCTGCCTGAGAGAAGAGCTCGTCAGCCTCCTTAGGATATGCCTTCTGTACAGAGAGGTAACGAACCTCACCGAGCAAGAAGTCGCGGAAGTTCTCCCAGTTTGGAGCCTTAGAGTCGAGTGTGAATGGGTTCTTACCCTCATCAGCCAAGAGTGGGTTGTAACGCCACAAGTGCCAGTAACCGCACTCAACAGCCAACTCTTCCT
>URLG01000073.1 GCA_900548535.1 Candidatus Segatella intestinihominis
GTCTCCGTGCTTGGCAGGATACAGCCAAGGCAGCCAACGACCTCGCCCACAAGGTGGATTTCGACAAGCTTCAGAAGCTCTACAAGGAGAATAGCGACGTGATGTATGCTTGGACCAATTTCTCTGAGTCGTTCACCCGCCGCAGCAATGTAGAGTTCTCTACCCGTGCCCTCAAGCTTCAGAGCAACATGGAGGTAAAGGGACCAGAGAAGAACAAGAAGAAGCAATATCATGAGTTTGAGGACAACAGTGCCGAATGGGATATGGCATTGGACAAGGAGGTGCTTGCCACCCTGCTCAAGAACTATAAGGAGCACGTGGCAGCCAAGTGGTTGCCTAAGTTCTATCAGACCATCGACACCCAGTTTGGTGGCGACTACGCAAAGTATGTGGATTACCTCTGGAACAAGTCGCTCATCATGAAGAAGGGTGCCAAGCTCTACTTCAACAAGAAGGGATTTGAGAAAGACCCAGGTGTGGCATTCGGTATGGATCTGAACGATGTATATGCCGACTTTGCCGAGGCTCTTGGCAACAGCGCCGACTCCATCGCCGAACAGGAGAAATATCTCTGTGCAGCCAAACTCCGCATGGAGGAAGACATGCCTCACTATAGCGATGCCAACTTCACCATGCGATTGAGCTACGGTCAGGTAGGCGGTTTCGACCTCGGCGGCAAGCCATCAGGCTATTATACCACAGCCGAGAGCATCGTAGAGAAGATGAAGAAGGGCGACAAGGTAATCGATTACTACGCTGAGCCTATCATGCACGAGCTTCTCTCTGAGAGCGACTTTGGCAAGTATCAGGACAAGACCACAGGCAAGATGCAGCTCTGCTTCCTCACCAATAACGATATTACCGGCGGTAACTCTGGTAGCCCTATGTTCAATGGTAAGGGTGAGTTGATTGGTCTTGCCTTCGATGGCAACTGGGACAGCCTCAGCTCTGACATCAACTTCGACAAGCGATTGGCTCGCTGCATCGGTGTGGATATCCGATATGTGCTCTACTTGATGGATAAGTGGGGACACGCAGACAGATTGCTCAAGGAAATCAATGCGAAGTAAAAACTACAATATATAAAAAAGGTTGGAATCCTAGTCTTTAAGATTCCAACCTTTTTTATATTTCTTATAACACTAATATTGCGAGATATTATTCAGCTCTTTCATGCTAACCTTGCGAGGTTCCTCCTTCAATGTCTTCATCAAGTCAGGGATGGTTATCTCCGACTGAGGATTGAACTCTGAAGAGCGCATATAGCTTAATACACTCTGATAGAAAGCCCTGCCCTCTGGATATTGCGAAGCCTTCTCCAAATCGCTCATGCAGACGAGGAGCTTGCCTGCCCCAACCTTCCATTCCATCACAAGCCCCAACTTGTGATTTCTCTCTATATTGTCTATCACCTGAACGATAGGCAGGTAATCCTTGGCGAAATTATCGAGCACCAAAGGATGAGATTCCTTGATGACAGGGAACCACTGCCAGTTGGTGTGCATCTCCGTAGGGAATCCCTTGAAGATAGGATGTTCTGGGCGGGTCAAGATGCCCAAGGTGCCAGGAGACACAGCCTTCTTATTGTTCTCGCAGATGGTCTTGAACATGCGATAGTTCCAATAATCGGTTTGGAAGAGTCCTCCTACGGTATAAGGAAGAGAATCTGGCATCCAAAGAACCTTCGCCCCCTTTTCGAGCGAAGCCACTACATCGGGAGTCAAATCCTTAGCGATCACCACATTCTTCTTATCCACAGTCTTGCGAGGATAAACCCACAGCTCGTATGAGTTTCTTGCATCCGTTCCATCAATACTTAACGTCAAGTTTACCTTGGCTGGCTTATCGGCATGGAGTTCCAAGTTGAGTTCGCCAGCATCCAGCAATCCCTCATTATAGGTAAAGATGTTGATCTTTCCCTCATCCTCATTAAAAGATGGCTCATCAGAAGAGATACGCCAAGTCATCTTCTTGCCTCTGAGCGATGTGGCTCCATAATTGGCTATCAGCACCTTGCCCTTGAAGGTTTCTCCTGCCTCATAGCAGAGCTTATCCGTTTCTATCAGCGGAACGATAGGCGAACACCACTGTCGCCATTCCTCTGGCGTAGTAATACCCTTGCTCTCCATAAAAGCATCGAGAATGCCCACAAAGGCACTGCCCTGACCTGGATAATCCTGAATATCGAGGAGCTGGAAACCAGCCATATTCTTGGTTCTGAGATCCATCTCGATATCCGCCTTATAGAGTTTCACGCTCCATAAGCCCGATGCCTTGTGGAAATCATCTGCCTGCGAGAGCATTCCGGCTGCGGCTAAGCGGCGACGGAACATCTCGAAGTTATAAGGATAGAGCACGCCCGTGTATTTCTTGATCTCACGATAGTCGGGATAGGTTTGGAACTGTCCTGTCTCATGAGAGATAATCGGGATGCCTGCCTTGCCATCTTTCTTCTGCCAAGGCTGAGGAGAAGCCCACTTATCGCAAGCCTCATCAAAGTTCATCGTTGTATTAGGATGGAAATGATTGATCATTCCTCCATCGTAGGCATCAGCGAAGGAGAAGGAACCACGGGTGTGGGTATTATATTTGCCCCATCCCTCGCCACCAATACGGCAAGTGGTGAAGTAATCCATACCCTCCTTTACGCCTTGATAGCCAAGATAGTAATTGCTACCAAAGGTATAATACTTATCGGGAGCTATCTTACGGAAATCATCCACAAACTCCTTCATCTTGTCGATGCTTCCCCATAGTTCATTACCCAAAGCCATCATGCGGAAGGAAGGATGATGACCATATTCTCGCAAGATGTTCTCACCCTCCTGATGGAGAAACTTCATCAACACCTCGTCCTTATCATCAAAGGAACCCCAGAAAGGAAGTTCGGGTTGCAGATAAATGCCCAACTTATCAGCTGCCACAAAAGCCGCCTCTGGTGGGCACCAAGAGTGGAAGCGCACATGATTGATGCCATACTCCTTGCAAGTACCCAGATACTTCATCCAGCCTTCCACGGTCATATCCACATGCCCAGTAAGAGGCCAAACCGCCGCATCATGCTTGCCACGGAGGAAGACAGGATGACCATCGGCATAGAAATGCGCTCCCCGAATCTCGAAGTTTGGAGCCTGGAGTCTGGAGTTAGGAGTTAGTCTTCCTTGATACTTCTCCATATCCATAGGAGATACAGCCCTTCCTCGAAGAACTCCTAACTCCCCACTCCTAACTCCTAACTTAATTTCTCCGATGATTCCATTCCAGTTGGTCTGCGTATCCTCCGTATAGGCATGGCTGGATCCATAGACTTGTTCTGGCACGCCACGAGAGTTATCCACCACGATATCCAACTGATGCTTGCCCGACTTCAATCTTGGTAAAATATATCGCTGAGGAGTGGAGATATAATTACAAGAATCCACCAGTTTTCCATCCAGATACACCCAAGTAGGTTTGGTGCGTTCCAGGAAGAGTTCTACCGGCTTCTTCTTCCAATCCTTCGGGATATTGATGGTTCTGGAATATCTAGCAGCTCCTTTATAGGCATAGAGTCTCGTAAGATGCGTTGTTTCCATCGTATCTTTCGGAGCGAATCCCAGATGGTTCGTATCGATGGTGCCGGGAAGGATGGCACGATTCACCTCACCCTGCGAGGCACGCTTACTCTTGGCAAAAGCGCTACCGCTCTTTCCCAACTCCACATTCCATTCACCAGCGAGCGAAACGCTCTGTGCTTGCAAGCCCAGACTTACCAGTCCCAGACAAGCGATAAGAATAGTTTTCTTCATTTACTTATAATTGTCTAATAGTTCATACCAAAAGCCCAGAGAGGAATAATATTGCCCATGCCTGTCTCTATATCATCCTTCACAACATATCCCTCTTTAGCCTCAGAGATCTGCTTCTGACCTTTCTTTTTACCACCAATCTCAAAAGTCTTGTCTTCTATCTGGAAATCAGAGATTGGAGAATTGAAGACAGCATGATTCACGCGCATCTGATTAAAAAAGAAAGTCTCTCGTTGATTGCCAATATCAGGCACCGAAGAAGAGAGAGCAAAGGAGAGGTTGGTATTATCAAGATACACCTTTTCTACCTTGCCCAAACCACGCACTCCTCCTGTGGACTCGTGAAGTTGGGCTATCAAACCTGCACGCTCCATCAGTTCGAAGTAATCGGGCAGGTTCTTGCGATCCACCTTGATAGTTGTAGCAATGGTACTCATATTTGGCTTGAAAGGCACACTATCAGCTATTACCTGCATCAGTTCCTTCAGTTTTCTGGACACCATCACCGTATAATTGGCGTATTGTGGAATATCCGTCTCCAAAGTCATACTCACCACTTGATTCAGTCGCATCCTATAGCCCTCATCCTTAGAAAAAGGATAGTAGCCCTTACGCAGATATTCATTAAACAATGCCAACGGATGCTCTATCTCCTCCGGCAACCCAACTTCATTGTTTACGATTTGTTCCAATGTAGAGACAGGAATGTCTATGCCCTTTTCCATACCGATGTATTCACGAAAAGACAAGCCTTGCATCGTAAAGACCAGTACTCGCCGACTTAAATCTGCTGTACCTTTATAAATATCAAGCACAGAAGAACCGGTAAATACCACTTGCAAGGTTGGCAGATTATCGTATATCATTTTAAGTTCTGTAGCCCATCCCTTATATTTATGTATTTCATCGATAAAAAGATGCTTGCCGCCAAGTTGGCTAAACTTCATTGCAGTTTCAAAGAGAGTATGATTAGCGAAATAGATGGATTCCGCACTCACATAGAGTGTCTCTTTCATCTGAAGATTCAATTTGATATACTGCAAAAGGAGTGTTGTCTTGCCGACTCCACGAGGTCCAACAAGGGCCGTCATCCGATTCGACCAGGGAATCTGATGATACATATATCGTAGGTATCGAGTATCGGTACGCTTGATAAGGTTGTCTGAAAGTTGCTTCAATAATTCCATATTTCTTGCCTTATTTGATGTTTACGGCTGCAAATATACAAAAATTGCGGTAAAAATACCGCAAAACGCCAAAGAAATTGCTGTATTTTTACCGCAAAACATGAATATCGCATCAAAAGCATCTTGAAGAATGGACGATATCCATCCATATCAATCTGTCTTAATGCATTATGTAATCACGCTAAAAGTCCCACGCAATACTTACCTTTACAGCTCATCGTTAGATGCTTTCTTTCCTTTTTTTGTCCAATAGACCAAACTCGTTCCTATCATAATTTTCCTTCCAATAGTTTCATACCTAAAACAAGAAAGTGTAGCACAAACCCTATTTCTACCCAAATAATAAGTCCGTGCATAAACTGTAGTGTCGGTTGTTATAATAGTTGATGGAGAATACTTTGCCTCTACAGCAGCCTTAATATTATTATAAATGCCTAAGGAAGAGGCTTTATCAATGCTACTATTCATAAAACAAACACTGTTAAGAACATCACCATGTCTTTCTATATTCAACATTTCCCAAGTTAACCCACCAAATGTAAAATATCGACTTTGTTGTGCTCTGAAGCATAAATTCTCTCCAGAACTATATTGCCTTTCATAATAAAAGCCTTGATTTTCTAGTGTCTTCACAATGACAGCTAGTGGAATTGTATTGCCCAAAACTAGCCCATAAAAGGAATCCTGCACTTTATCATTCCATACAGTATCTAATTGTTCCTTACTAGAAATCGTTTTATTACTGTTACAAGAATTAAAAGCTATTCCTACCAATAGACAAATCAAAATAAACATTTTATTATTCATAATCGTAATATTTAATAACAATAGACATTTTACAATTCCTACTTAATTCTAATATTATGAAACTTCCAATTGCTATCTTCAGATTCTATAATTGAAAACATTCTGACATTTGAAGGCAAAGCAGGAAAGATTAACGCAAACACCAACTCCTCTTCTTGGAAATGGAATTCCGTTTTCAATGGCGCAACTGCAATGTTTATCGCATCACACATTTTCAGTTTTTGTTTTCTATCAGGAATATAAATATATGTACCAGGATCAATACTTACCCAACCTACATAACCATTATCGATTCTGTTATTAACTTTACATTCTATGCGAGTTTCCTGAGGAGATAAGGCTATTTTTGTTATTTGTACATTGCATAAAGTTTCATATGTCGGATTTTGTATAACTTTTGAATATTTTGCATAAGTCATGTTGTCAAATGGGTGAGTATAACTATATATACGTAATTGCTCTCTACGTATATAGTCGTTTTGTTCTTCTATATCTTTCTTTGCTACGTCTGACATTGCTACTATCACTGTCCTGAACTCGTATTCAGCAGTTTCTGTTGCTCTAGAATAATCGCCATACTCCGCTTTGTCATCTATACGTTTTAAACTTTCATCCTTCATTTTTTTCAATTTTCCTAAAGCATCGGAAGAAAGTTTATTTTTTGTAATCAATTCACTATAATATTTCTCTATGCCACTTCTATAAGACATTGCAACATCAGCTTGTTCATCGATACCATTCAATGCTTGACCAAAAGCATCAAGATTACTTCTAACTGGAGTTCGTTTTTGAACATATTGAGCTGAACTTAGTTGGACAGCGCAACAAAAACAGAAAAATAAGAATACTATTTTCATAATTCACACATTTATAGGTTCCAGTCCTTAAACCTCTAATTAAACGTGAAGCATGGTACTGACTATGCCACGTTCTGAATTAGAGGTCCTAGGAAAACCTTTTAGCACGAATGTGTAATAGCAGCCCACGCTATGCGTGAGAACCACTATGCTATCCATTGTGCTAAAGATGCGAAATTTCCTAGGTTTCCATCATCACAAGATAAGCATAACGCTTCTTATTGTTTTCTAACATGTCTGGAGATGGCTTTAACCAAATCCGCTCCAAAGGTACAAAAAAGAATTGAATATGAGCAAACTTTTTAGTAAAAAATGAAGTTGAAAAACAAAAAAGTTTTTATTTCATGTTGTATAACATAAAATGACCTATCTTTCGACTTCCAAACGAAAAACATGAGCAATGTAAAATTGTATAAGATGGCTAACATATAAAGCGAAAAACATTTTTTATGATAAGAAATCGAGGCGATATGAATATTTATCTGTATCTTTGCAGGCGAATGGTGAGGACATAACAACTTTACGGGAGGGCTATAAAAACTATACGTCAAAGATAGGGTCAAGTTTACCTCAACTTTACCTCAGCTTTACCTCAAGTTTACCCATTAGTCGATGAAACTACAAGATAGACTTGGTGCTGAAAGGAGAAAATGGAGAATGATTAAATACGAAAGATATGGCAAAAATAGGACAAGGAATATTGGGTCCCTTCTCGGGAAAAGTGGGAACGGTGATAGGAAGCAGCTGGAGGGGCATTCCCTATATCAAGAGTAAAGCGACAACATTTCATGACGCTAAGACTCCGGCTCAGCTGGCGCATCGATTGAAGTTGCAGGTGGCACATGGATTTGTGAAATCCGTAAAGACGTATGCGGAGATTGGTTTCCGAAAGGTTTCAGGAAACCAGACTCCGTATAACAGGGCTGTATCGTGCAACATGAAGCAGGCTATCCTGGGCGAATACCCTACATTATATATTGACCCAAGCAAGGTGGTGCTGAGCCAAGGCAAGCTGGCTGGGGCAGAGGAATGTCTTGCTACTAAAGAGAAGGGCAAGAAAATCAGTTTTTCTTGGAGTATGACTTCGTCGTCTGCCGAAAATGGTACAACGGATGAGATAGATGTACTTGATGGACTCGAAGATGATACCGCTTGGCTCATTGCCTATAATTTTACTAAGCAAGAAGTCAAGACCTTACAAGCTAATCGTAAGGACCAGAAAGGACTTTTGGAGTATTCTAGCAGATGGAAGGGAGACAACATCGGTTGCTACATTTTCTTCGCATCCAACGAAACGAATGATACCAGTGACTCACAATTCCTGGGGACAATATAGTTAACCACAAGACATGGCATAACTGGCCTTGAAGCATAGATTTGCTTATGCTTTTCACACAAAAAGAAGGACGGAAAAACAAACTGTTAACTGTTAAACTGTTATAGCTTGTTCTTCCGCCCTTTATTTCTATTTAATAATCGGCATTCTTGCTTATTGGGCAGGTAACAAACCTGCCCTCCCAGCACTTTCTACTTCTTCTTCGGACGACGACGTGCCCAGCCTTCTTCCTCGAAGTTTGGCTCCTCGCCCTTCAGCTTGAATGGCTTGCCCTGAATGAGGTCGCGCCAATCGCCATTATCATCATTGTAGCGAGGCTTCTTGCTGCGAGCTTCGCCACGACTGCCTCTGCCACCGCGTTCTGATCTGCCGCCACGAGCATCATCTCCATAGCCACGCTTGGCAGTACGGCTACCACGTGCAGCTCTGCCGTGACCTTCCTCATCAGCATCATTACATCTCACGGTTCTGCCCTTATACTCAGTGCCATCCAGAGCCTTCATCACTCTCTTGGCATCCTGCTCTGGCACCTCGATGTAAGCAAACTTGTTGAGCAAGTCGATATGACCCACCTCCTGTCTGCCACGCACGTGCTTGTTCAAGTACTGCATGATTTCGCCTGGATAGAAGCCATCAGCCTTACCCAGATTGATGAAGAGACGCTTGAATCCTGCCTCAGCCTCATGCTTGCGACGGCCATTGGATACTCTACCTCTACCCTCAGAGCCTCTACCCTCAGCACCACGCTTGCCACGTCCGCTCTCTGGCTTCACAATCTCAGGGGCATTCTTATAGTAATCGAGGAACTTACCGAAGGTGATGGTTACCATCTTCTTGATGATGTCCTCCTTGTCGATGTAGTCAAACTGGCGGTTGATTTCCTCCATGTATGGCGCAATCTGCTCCTCATCCACATCGGTCTTCATGATGTCGTCCATCGTCTTGAAGAGCTGCTTCTTGCAAATCTCCTCTGGCGAAGGCAATGTGCCATCCACGAAGTCCTTGCCTATCTGCTTCTCTATCTGACGAACCTTGAATTTCTCACGGGTATGGATGATAGAGATGGATGTCCCCTTCTTGCCGGCACGACCGGTACGACCGCTGCGGTGGGTATAGCTCTCGATATCATCAGGCAAACCATAGTTGATAACGTGGGTCAAATCATCCACGTCCAAGCCACGAGCTGCCACGTCGGTAGCCACGAGGAACTGTACGGTATGCTGGCGGAACTTCTGCATGGTGAGGTCGCGCTGCTGCTGACTCAAGTCGCCATGCAGGGCCTCTGCATTGTAGCCGTCCTTGATGAGCTTGTCGGCGATGTCCTGTGTCTCCAACTTGGTGCGACAGAAGATAATCGCAAAGATGCGTGGATAGAAATCGACGATGCGCTTCAGGGCGAGATACTTGTCCTTGGCATTCACGAGATAGTAGATGTGGTTCACATGCTCGGCACCCTCGTTACGAGAACCCACCACGATTTCCTTGTGATCGTGCAGATAGTTGAGGGCGATTTTCTCTATCTCCTTGCTCATGGTGGCAGAGAAGAGCAATGTGTTTCTATCCTCTGGCACACTCTCGAAGATGGCATTGATGCTCTCTGAGAAACCCATGTTGAGCATCTCGTCAGCCTCATCCAGCACTACATTGTTAACATGTTCGAGCTGAGCCACGCCACGATTGATCAAGTCGAGCAAACGACCTGGTGTAGCTACGATAATCTGCACACCATGCTTCAGGGTGCGAATCTGCGAGCCGATGTCGGTACCACCATATACCGCGGCGATGTGCATACCGTCGATGTACTTGGCGAAACTATTCAAGTCGTCAGCTATCTGGAGGCAAAGCTCACGGGTAGGGCTCAGGATAACAGCCTGCGTGTCCTTACGAGAGGCATCCGTCTTCTGAAGCACAGGGATACCGTATGAAGCGGTCTTACCCGTACCCGTCTGCGCCAACGCAATGACATCATTCTTATTACCAAGCAAATAGGGAATTACTTCTTCCTGAACAGGCATTGGATTTTCAAATCCAATCTCCTCGATGGCACGGCGAATCTCCTCGCACACGCCCAATTCTTCAAATGTCTTCAATCTTTTAAAACCTTAATTCATGTAATCAAAATGGAAGGCCGAATTCACCCTCCCAGCCATGAATTAGGGTGCAAAAATCCTTCCGAAACGCTTGCAGCAATCATACGCATTTATTAAGATTGCCTAAATTCGGGTGCAAAGTTACGATTTTTTATCCAAATTCTTGCTATTTTTCCGAGAGAAATCATTATCTTTGCATAAAAAACTGAAAATAACAACGATCGAACTATATGAAAAAGGTAATTTTCACACAAGATTGGATGGCTATGCATCCATACGAGAAACCAGACGAAGTGGACCAGTACTATACCGAACTGGCTAACGAGATATATCATGCCCTCGACGAGGCTTGCTACACTCATAACTTCAAGAATGCTGACGACGCCAAGCAGCTAGCCCTCAGCATCGCCGGATATTTCGAGGATATTCTCTCGGATACCCATATCTGGAAGACCTTTACTGCCGAATGCCAGAAACGCTACGGCTATCACATTCCTTTCTATGAGCATGAGAAAGAATTCATCCAGAGCACACTGGGCGATGACGTGGCAACTTACGATGCTGACGAGATCAACTTCGCCGACATCAAGTTCCTCCTCTGGCATCACTATCAGCAGGGCGCTTACGTACAGGAGCCCGTGCCATTCCTCTTTGGCACTCTGGAGCTTGCCGCCAAGATGGTGTACATGATATTGGACAAGGAATATGAGACGGCACCAGAGAATGAGCGCCTGCACACATTCCTCTGCGATTATGACGCATCTCAAGACAAAGAAATACAGGAGGTTACTCGCCGCGACATCTTGGCATGGTTCCACTATGGCAGCTACTTCAACCTGGGCAATCAGAAGCGCCTGCAGTTTACCCTGCAGCGACTAGCCACTTCGCCTCAGGGGCTCAATGGGCAGACAGCGTATGGCATACAGATGGACATGACCATCACCCTGCGCAACAATCTCTTGGCATTCACCTCGCTGGAGTGGCTCCAGAAGATATGCGCCAATCAGCCTTCCCATGAACTCTGGGAAGACGAGGACTTCAAGAAGATGGTAGCCGACGCGGAGAAGGAAAAAGAAGTAGACCACGAGCAGGGCATCAAGGACTATAACCTACTGAAGAAGAAGGGATTTGGCGACAAGTTCATCTTCCTGGAAGATAACAAGACGCTCAAGGACTTCTTCAAGGAGATAGGCTATGAGATGCCAGCCAGCATCCATCTGCCTCAGAAATATGAGAAGGGCATCATCGTATGCGGTAGCCCATACACGGGCATCAACATCACCTATGGTCAGGCTCACAACATCGCATCAGACGAGAATCCATATTACAATGCAGACAGAGCTGAGCTGGATAGCTTCGGCATCGTATGCGGCAATGGTCGCCCATTCCCTTACGAGATTGTTTGCAAGCTGATAGACAACCAGATGCTGCCAGATGCCAACATCTTCACCAGCAAGTATGTGAAGGAGGAAGGCTTGCGCATCACCCAGGCTCACCTCCAGTTCCTTGCCGATTACTACCTGATGGGCAGAAAGGATAAAGATTTGTCTCCTAAAGAATTGTGGTAAGGATTCATTTCGTATATTCCAAAAGTTCACTACGCTAACGCCATTTTTTAATGGGTTAGCGTAGTAGACTTTTAATATTTAAGAGAAGAAGGTACAGAAAAACAGCTGTTAACTCTGTTAACCCCTATTTCAGATTCTTATCCAGGAACTCCAGCATTTTCTCCTGTGCCTTCAGTCCGCAGGAATGAGGAATATTCCAAAGCTCCGTATCCAGCAGATTATCAGCTCCCTGACTCTTCCAAACCTTGTGCATTTCGCTGAAAGCATCTTTTACACCAGGCACCGGGAAGAGCTTGTCTTTTGTACCGTTGATAAAGAGCATCGGCTTCGGACAGGCGAGGGAGGCGATGTGCGGATAGTCGAGATATTGCCTCAACCCCGGAATGCAATTCGCAAAACCGCCATTCTCCTTTCTTCCGAATCTCCGGGTAAGCTGAGCATCGGTGGTAATCATCCAGCAAATAGAAGCACCCGCCTTGATTCTATCCGATAATGCCGAGAGCATCCACGAGCGATAGGCTCCCATCGAACAGCCTACGCATCCGATACGCTTCGCATCTACCATCGGTAGCGAAGCCAGGAACTCGGTACTGGAAATATCATCGTAAGTCATAAAGGCGGAGAGGTCTCTACCCAGCATCATCATGTTGCCGGCTATCAGGTCGTATTTGTTTCAGTCCACGCCCTCCTTTCTGCCCCGTTCTCCCCACATTGGAGCATCAGCCGAAAAGACTACGTAGCCATGTTTCGCCAGATAATCGCCCACGTACTGATTATCATAAAGCTGCCTTGCCCACGCATCCGCATTATCCAGAATCTCCTGACAGAGCGCCTGCTTCGTAGGGGAATCTTTTTCTTCCGGAGTAAAAAAAGGACGAATCATCTTCTCCTTTCCGATAAAGAGATGAGCGCCATGATCATGAAGCGCATTGACTGTTGGGAACGGTCCCTTGCCATCCGGAATCAGGAGATAAGCCGTAATTCGGGAATAGGCGTTGATATTAAAGGCGATTTTCTGCGCCTTATATCCGTCTCTCTGTTCCTCGCCCAATACTTCCATATTCCAAGCCGCAGCCG
>URLG01000074.1 GCA_900548535.1 Candidatus Segatella intestinihominis
AGGTTCTCGCTGACCTCGCTGTTAACAACCCTGAGGCTTTCAAGGCTATCGTTGCAAAGGTGAAGTAAATCCGACGCTAGGTCTAGGCCTAGCCTCTAGATTCTGAAAAGACTGAAGATTGCATGGATTGGAAGTATTTCCGTCTGTGCAATCTTTTTTTTGTGCAATAAATACTGGGACCATCCTATGGGAGCAGTGCTGGTGTCTGTATTTCTTGTTGGCGGGTGGAAATAGTTATCCCCCAGTTCTCTTGGAGATTGCTCCAGAGGGCTGGGGGATATGTTTGTTTTAAAATATAGATCAATTACTTGGTGAGCTCAAGACCCAACTCAAGCTTGGTAGTTGCATCCATGATGGTAGGCAACTGAACTGCGATATCCTTGACCTTTTCGAAATTAGCCTTCTCCTCTTCGTCCATACCAGTGGGAGGTACGTTGCTGATGATGGCTACGAGATTAGCAATCATTGGCTGAACGAATGCCTTGTCTACATAGAAGAAAGGCTTGGTCTTGGTAGCATCCCATGAGATGTGAACAGGAATCTTGGTGTACTTTTTGAGGATACCCTCAATCATTGGCTTCTGCTGAGCGTCTTTAATGCCCTCTGTTACCTTGCTTGCGTTCAGGGTAACGTAGATCAAGCTCTCGTTTTCTACTGTATATGTAGCGTAACCCTCAGCTACCTTCCAGTCGCTAGCTGCTGCATTAGCTTCGGTGGATGCAGCCTCCTTGTAGAGGGCTGTGATCTTGCCATCGGCTGTGAATGTTACGCTTTTCAGTACGTTAGGGAGCTGTGAGTTGCCGAGCATTGATACCATAGCCAGTGCACTTTTCAATGGGTAATCTTCCCCAGAACCCATGAAGTTCTTGAATACTGCCTTGGTCTCGTCGCCTTCCCAGTTAGTCTTTACAGAACCACCTGTCATCTCATAAGTGTTAGGGTCCATGTTTGCCTCTTGTACATTCCATGTGCCCTCGATGGCTTCCAGGCGCTTGGCTGGTGTGTTGTCATCATCATCGCTGCCACATGCAGTGAAACCCAGTGTGCATACCATTGCCATCAAATAAATAAACTTTTTCATTTTCTTCTTTTTTTTAAAAATAATAATTATTATTACTGTCTGTATCTATTCTTTTCTTGTTGCTATGATGTTACTTCAGCTGATAGTTGATGCCGATGGTGCCGAAGATGGGGTACATGGTTTGCTCGATGACGGTGAAATCTTTCTTGAAGATGCCGTTCAAGCCCCATGCCAGGTCGGCGCTCACGCCCCAGCGCTTGGTGATGTACCAGTCTACGCCTGCCTTGACTCCAAACTGCCAGGAGCGCATGTCGTCTGAGAAGTCATATTCTCCTCTTTCGCCCTCCTCGGAACCCAGCATCACTTTCTGTCCGGTAGGGTCGGCCTTGTCCATGGTTTCGTCTTGGCAGCGCAGGTAGCCATCGTATGCCCAGCCCTCAAACTTCTTGTTGGTTACGAAGGATACGTATGGGCCTAGCTTCAGGCGCAACTTGTCCGAGAGGTCGTAGGTGGCTAGGATGGGCACGGTGATCAGGCTCATGTCTACCTTGGTCACCACGCTTCCGGTGAAGAGGCCTTGCAGCTGCTCTCCGCCACGGATTATCTTCATGTAGTAGCTCTTGACTCCGGCGTCTGTCTTCATGCCCTTGTTCTCGAAGAGCAGTCCGCCCTGGTATCCCCACTTGCCGCTTATCGGATGCCATGCGTCCACGCCCAGGCTGAAGTTGGGTCTGAGCGAGTAGCTGTGCAGGGTGCGTATGCTGGCAGGCATGCCCAGGGGAGCTGTGCCGCCTATGTTGTAGCCCACGCGGGCGTGATAGCTGTAGCTGTGCAGGAATCGGTTCCATGAGGTCCATTCCTCACTGTTGTTTTCATTGCCAGCCCATGCGCCGAGGCTCAGGGTTAGCATCAGGGTCAATAATATCTTTTTCATCTCTCTCTTTTCTTATTCGCAAGTTACCTTTAGTTTGTCCACCCAGAGTGTGCTGCCCTTGGCTCCTATGAAGTCGGCTCCCCTGGTGCTGGATGAGCATACGATGGCCAGGCTGTAGCCGCCGTTCTTGAGCTTCTGCATGTCGATGCTCTGGCGGTACTGGAATGGCAGCAGGAAGTGGGTCCATTCAGGGGTGGTGTCGATATCGTCGAGGCGTGCCAGTGCCACTACCTGTGGGCTGGTCTGCACGTTGTCGCCATAGAGCACCACGGCATTGCCCTTCTCGTCGTGGTTGTCGTAGAGCACGGCGTAGATGGTGGCATAGTCTTTCTCGCCCTCCAGAGGGTTCTTGTTCTTGTCGGTGACGGTGGCGCCTGGCTGGTATTTGTACCATCCCTCGAAGTTGAGGGGCTGGCTCTCGAAGCTGAATGGCTTGCCAAACTTGGTGGCCTTCATGGCGTCGCGCAGGGCGTCGGTGGCATCGAATTGTCCGATGAAGAGGTTGCCTGCGGCGATAGGCTTCTTCACCATTTCGGCGAGTCCGCTGGTGGCGCAGGTGGTGAGCTTCGCGCAGTGGGTACCGTCGATGCCTTCATCGGCAGGCGATGTAGGATAGAGGTACTTGGTGGTGCTGGAGTTGCTTATCTTGTAGCCGGAGTTGCCGGTTGCCCAGATGGCTAGCTGCTTCTCGTTGCCGTCGGCAAATGTCCATGGCTCCGTCCAGTTGAAGTAGGTGACGTCGGTGCCTTCGTTCTGCTCGCTGAAGTTTTCGAAGTCAAACTCGTGCTCCTTGCCGAATGGTGTGGTTTGCTTGATGCTCACGGTGTAAGTGCGTGTCCACTTGCCGTCCTCTGATGTTACGGTATATGTCACGGCTCCCTTGCTGAAGTCTTGCAGGCTTCCGCTTTCAGGGCTGATGGTGGCTCCAGGGGTGAGTCGGAATTGTGGTGCCAGCTGGCTCACGTTGGCTGCTCCGCTCATGGTGAACTCGATGTTGTTCTCATCGCTCTGCACGCTGACGATGGTGTCGGATGGGTAGAGGAACCATGCGTCGAGCTTGCTGCCTGCGGATATGTATGCCTGCTCTATGTCGCATTCGGCATTGAGGGGCTCTTCCTTGAAGCAGGAGGTGAGCATCGGGGTGGTGAGTGCAGCCAGGAGGGCTGCTGCTATTTGATGTTTCATATATTGAACTTTCTCCCTATGTTTATAAATTACTGTTTCCCATTACTTTTCTATATGTGGAGCCTTCGGGGCTCCTCTCTATATATATAATAATGTGTAATTTCTTTTGTTTTCTGGGTGCAAAATTACGCAGAAAACTTGGAATATCCAAATATTTTTCAGTTTTTCGTCTTTTTTGTTTCGAAAATCGCCAATATGGGTCAAGATAATGGAGAAATTGGCGATTTGTGAGATTGAAAAAAGCGGCCGATGCTTTGGCCTAAGAGATAGGGGGAACATCGGTCGCTTCTGGTTGGTTTTAGAGTCCTACGTTGCCGGAGTCGGAGCCCTCGGTAGAGCCGGAGCCGCCGCCCTCGGTAGAGCCGGAGTTGGAGCCTGGTGTGGTGGTGCCTTGGCTGCCGCCGCCTTTGTCATCGGATGGGTCCTTGAGGCCCTGATACTCGGTCATCTCCTCAGCCTTGATGCCCTTGAGGAGGGTCTTGATGCGCTTGCCACCATTCATCTCGATGGCTGGCTGGAAGATGACGTGCATGCCGGTGATGTTGTTGGCGGTGAACTTCTTGGCGGTGTCGGCTGGCTTGGTGGTGATGCCTACCTTGAAGGCGCCGAAGCCGTCGAGCACCACTCGGTTGCTCTGTGAGAGCTGGCTCGCCATCTCGCTGCCCAGGGCGGCGATGACGGCTAGGATGTCTGGCTCGGTGACGGTGCAGCGATTGCCTATCTTCTCGGCCATCTCCTTGGTATACACCACGTTGCTTACTACTGCTCTGCCGTATACCTTTCCTTTGGTGGCAGAGTTCTTACGATTGTTGATCACTTTCTTGTACTTTACGCTCATAATATTTTTTTTGAATTTAAGGGTTGAACAATTGATGAACAGATTACAGGCAGCTCGTGATTCCCAGGGCTGAGCCCAGTGCGGTGAGCACGGCGATGAGTAACTTGAGGACTGCTTTCCAATTTACATTTTTCATGGTTTCGATATTTCAGTGTGTTTATTTTAAGATTTGATGTCTGTTGCTCCGCCTCAGGGTGTAGCTCACGTGCAGCCAGCGGTGGCGCTGAGGGGTGGCGTCGGGGTCTCGGGCACGGGGCTCCAGGATGAGCTGGTCGTAGTGGCAGTGCTCACGGATGAAGCCCACGTACTTCTGCAGCGTCTCCTCATTGGGGATGAAGATGTCGGCTGCCTCGCCCAGGGTGTGCTGGCTGCCGGGGGCTCCGTGTACGGCTAGGTTGAGCCTAGGGCATCGGTAGCCGCTGGTGATGGTGATGATGCCACACCGTTGGCGGAGGGGTTCTAGTACTTGCTCGCAGAGGGTCATCAGTCGGATGATGACCATGGGGTCCTGCGGCGTGTTGTCGATGCCATATTTGATGGCGGTGCCCGAGCGGAGAAACTCGCCCAGGGCGAAGTGGGGGGAGAGGAGCATCTGATGCATCCTCTCCAGTTCCAGTTTGGTGTGTTCCATGGTGTTAGAGTATTTTAAATTTCACGATGCAAAGATACAACATTTTTTCGTGTTTTGCAAGTTTTTTGGGGGGACATCAAGGGGGACTTCTTGGGGGGACATCCCAAAGGAGGCTCTTTCGGGGTTGGAAGGAGGCTTCTCCGCGGTTGGGAAGGGCCTCTTTCCGAGCCGAGAAGGGGCTCATTCCGTCCCGGGAAGGGGTTCTTTCCGACCGCAGAAGGGGCTCTTCTCGTCTTCATTCCGGGCTCTTGCCGGCTTGGGATGAGCCTTCTTTCGGCTCCATGAGCAGCTCTATGATGCGGCAGGGGGGATGCTTCTGCATCTCCTGCATGTAGTAGAGGGTGATGCTGTCGGGGGAGATGCCTCGCTGCTGCTCCTGGGTGCGCAGCTTGTTGAGGGTCTTGTAGGGCTTCAGGGGCAGCGGGGTGGCGGTGTGGTGGAAGAAACCCTCGTAGAGCACACGGAGCTGCACGGGGCGATGCAGGTCGTCGAGCATCTCCTGGTGGTCGTTCACGTCGTGTACCAGCTCTATGAGCCATCTCCTGGGGCAGCGCCACTGGCGGGGCTGCGGGGGCTGGGAGAGGAGCCAGTGGTAGTCGGCTATCATCTGCTGCTGGGCTTGGTGGCGCAGCTGCTTGTATTCTTCTTGTGTCATAGTCTTTTTCTTTTTGTTTGTGGTTCAACTGATTTTTTTTCTTTATCATCGGAATTTTAACGGATTTATCGGAACATTCTTGCTGTGAATTCTTTATCATCGGAATTTATTCTGAATTTATTCGGTACATTCCTGCTGTCACGATTTTTTCGGATTCTATACGGAGATAGGTCGTCCCGACCTTTGGCGGATGCCCCTTGAGGGGGCTGCGTTACGGGGCGTATGTTCATGACCGAATAGGTCAAGTCCCGTTTATGTTCCGTCAAGAATCGCTTTGGCAAGTTTGTTCCGATAAATCCCTTTAAATTCCGATGATAAAATAAATAATCTCCGATGATTATGATGCGGATATCCATGGCTGGTCGTCCTTCTCCATCACTTCCAGGGCGGCGTGCTCTCGGATGCAGGCTTGCTCGTCGGGGCGCTCGTCGTAGCGGCCGCAGGGTTGGCGCGTGTAGTATACCTTGCCGGGATGGCAGAGCTCCTGGTCTCTGACCTTCAGCATCTCTACCAGCGTGAATACCTTGTGCTCCTGGGGCTTGTCCACTCGGCGCACGGTGAGCAGGAAGTCGGCGAGGTTGGCCCACTGCGCACTGCCGGCTATGGCGTAGATGTCGAGGGGCGGGAAGTCCTCGTGGCCATCCTTGTACTGGATGCGTGGGTGGGCCACGATGATGGTCCATACGTGCTTGGCTCGGCTCCATGCCTGCAGCTTGGTCAGCATCAGGCGCACCTTCTCGGTCTCCGTGGCTCGGCTGCCTCCCTCGGTCATGTCTACGAAGATGTAGGGGTCTATGATAAGATAGTCCAGCCCTCGCTTGCGCATCTCCTGCTCCGCCATGGTGATGATGTTGTCGCTGTCGGGCAGTCGGCTCTTGGTGTCGAAATCCACCATGTGGCGCATCAGGAAGCCCAGTGCTTTCTGGTTCTCCAGCCTTGCCTCCTCGGGGGTGGCTATGCCGTCCAGGGTGGCGGTGTCGCTCACGCCCAGGGCTATGCGGGCTATGTTCCTCACGTGCTTCGACTTCTTGGGCAGCTCAAAGCTGAAGTAGGCTATGCGCTTCTGGCAGTGGTACATCAGATGGGTGGTGAGGCAGTTGAGGAAGTCGGTCTTGCCCGAGTTTGGGATGCCCGTGAGCACGATGAGCCCGCCCTCGTTGGTGGGGTGGAAGATGCCGTCGGTGAGGGTGCCCATGCCCACGTCATATCCCTTGTCGTCCATGCCCATCATGGAGCGCATGATTTCGTCCTGGTGCTGGGACAGGTCGTATACCTCGTCGGCGTCCACCTCCTGCGCCTCGCTGATGATGCGCCTCACCTCGTGGGCTCCGAATGCCTGGTAGGCCTCGCTGATGTCCTTCATGCCCTGTGGCAGCGATACCACCTTGGCTCGGGACTTGTATCGGTCCAGGAGCTGGATTTCCAGTCCTCTGCCAGGCTTGTCTTTGTCGCCGCAGATGATGATTTCCTCCGCCTGGAGTATCCATTCCTCGAATGCCTCGTGGCTCTCCTCGATGTTGGTGGCGGCGCCGTTGGCTATGCTGAGCACGTAGGGGAATCCGCAGGTCAGGAGGGTGAGCCTGTCCTTCTCGCCCTCGGTGAAGATGAGCTGGTGGATGGGTTCGGCTCCGGGGCGCAGGGGGTCCAGGCTGTGGATGCCGTAGGGGGCGCAGGGCTTGTAGGGGGATATCTGCTCAAAGTGCTTGCTCCACTCGCCCGTGAGGGGATTGAGGCTCACGGTGCGCAGCTTCACGTTGATGATGCGTCCCGAGAGCCAGTTGCAGTAGGCGATGGCTGGCACGGGCTCGGCTCCCTGAGGGTCTTCGCGGCGGCTGTCGTCCACTCGCTGGCTGGTGTAGGCGCACATCACTCGCTCCCTCTTCGCCACCTCGGGGCTGATGCCCATGGCCTGGAGATAGGATCTCACCTGGCTCTGCAGATGTTGCAGCTCGGGGGCTGAGAGCAGGGGCTGGGCCTTGGGGCAGCGCACCTGGAGATTGGAGGGGTGGAAGTGCTGGATGAAGGCCTGTCGCTCTTCCTCCTCCTCGGGGGCGAAGGGGCAGATGGGGTAGAGGCGTGAGCGCACCTCGGGGGATATCTCCTGGTAGTCGTCGGTGGATGTGGGCACGTATCCCTTGTCCTTCTTCAGCTCCTTCTGCTGGTTGCGGGCGTGGGCGTAATATTGTCGGTCTATGCAGCTGCTCTCCTTGTGGTTCAGCGAGCGCAGCTCGTGGATGATGCCCTTGTGGTCGGGTTGGCGCCAGCAGTGGAAGAGGCCATTGTCTCGCTTCACGTCGCAGGTCTTGTGGCCGCAGATGGGACAGGTTACTCGGGCATTCTTGCTTCCGCCTCCCTTGATTTGGCGCAGGGCGTCGAGGGTGAGGTCGATGATCTGCTGGCGGATGCTGGTGGTGGTGCCAGGGGCGGAGTCGCTCTCGGGGGTGGTGGCTGCGTGGGGTGTGGCGGCATCGCCCTCGGGGGGTGTCGGGAGATTGCCCTTGCGGTTGGCTCTTTCTTCCTGCTCGATGAACAGGTGTCGCTTGTCCTCTGGGATTTTCTCCCAGATTTCGGGGAAGTCGCTCACGATGTAGCGTGCCTTCTTGTTTTCTTGATTTTCCATGTCTTTTTTTTTGTTGATTGTTTATTTGATGTTTTAAATGATAATTCCCTCCCAGCATTTCTCCCTGCCCAATGAAAAACTACAGTTTCCATTCTTTGGCGAATTTGTTCCATCTGGCCGTGGCCGATGGTCTCTTCTCCGCGTCTCGGGGTATGGGTTCCGTCTTCTGGCTCCCGTCCTTGGGGTCGATGAAGTCATAGAATCGCTGGCCCGACGCCTGGTCCTGGTATTCGTAGGGGGAGAGGGGGCGATGCTGGCGGCGCAGCTCCGAGCGGTTCTTGTTCAGTTCCATCCTCACGTCGTTGACGGCTCTTGCTATGTTGCGCTGGGCAGGCATCTTGTCCAGCACGCGGCTCAGCCATATCTTCTGTCCCTCGTATGTATGGTTCATAAAATTCTTGCCTTGTGCCATGAAGTAGTCAGCCAAGTAATGTCCCAAGTATCTTTTCGTGGCCAGGTTCACGGGCAGCTTTTCGGTGGTCACCATGTGCAGTTCGGGCATCATCAGCTCTGTGCGCTTGTTTAGGGGCTCCACGAAGATCTTGTAGTCGGCCTCTTCGGTACATATCTTGTGGATGAATCCCTCTACGGCGGCTTTCACGTCATAGTCAGTTTCATTTTTCTCCGACATTCCAGATTCGGATTTGGAATCGATATGATGGTATATTATATCATTCTTAGTAATATTATTATTCTCTCTATTAATATTATTTATATTATATATATTACCCATTCCAGATTCGGATTTGGAATGTGGCTGATATCTGAGGGGAGAGAAGAATGCCATCAGATGTCTGGCAGTATGCTCTTCGGCATCCCAAATATATCCAAATCCTTCAGCTTTCATGATTCTATTTACAAAATCAGAGGTGCTCGAGGCATGGAAATACTTAGATATCTCATAGAAGAAAGCCATGGGGTAGAATCCTTCAGCCGTCATCCACTTGCTCATGCCGCAATATAGCGTGAGCAACTTGATTCGCTGAGAATGCGTGTATCCCTGTCTCTTCCATGCATCCAGAAGCGTGATGACGCTTTCTGGGGTGAAGTCATCGTTAGAATTTTTGTTTGTCATGATATTTCTTATTTTTTTTGTTGTTGTTTTCCTGTGCTTGGTGTTTCTTTGTATGCGTGTTTTGTGGTACATTCTTATTGTGGCATGACTTGTCTTCGTAGTATCTAGCCATCATGTCCAGGTCAGCGCCCTGCTGTTTTAGCGTAAGCGCCTTGGCGGCATGTTTGCCGAAGACCTTTCTAAATTCCGTTCTCATCTTGTCTGTTTCCAGCTTTACCTTGTTGGGTGTAGGCATGGGAGACTTCATTAGGATGCGGCGCTCGATGAGAATGTCAGAGAATATGACGATGCCCAGTGCCAGTCGCATGTGGCATAGGTCAGTGATCGTGCTACTCTTGTTTAGTCGCTGCAGCAAGTTGACGCCCAGATGAGCTCTCTTGGCAAACTCATGCGGGTTGATGCACTGGCTGTCCTTATTGGTCACATACTTGTTGATATATGCCACCACCTGGTCGTTGGCAGCTCCTTCTGCCTGCTCGTCTGCCATTTGGCAGGCATTCCTTTCGGCTTGGGTCAACGCTCTTTCCTCGTTTTGGAGGTGGGCATCTCCCAGTTTTAAGTTCTTGTTGTTCATTCTCAGTATTGTAACGTTATTGTGTTGCGATACAAAGTAACAACATTTTATTGAAAGTCGAAAATTTGTCCAACCAACGTATCTTGGTGGTTTATTAACTTCAGTGAGTGTAATTTATCATCTGTTAACTGCTTTTCCCTCCATGTCCCCACAATATTTTCTCTCTTTTTCTCAATTTCTTATATAAAAACCTTGCTCGTTTCATTTCTTTTTCTTACCTTTGCCCACAGAAATTAAAAACAAGCGCAAGCACTTTGAGAATATGGCATTGAAGATATACCCTATAGGCATTCAGACATTCGAGGAGATCCGCCGACTGGATAACCTCTATATAGACAAGACGGAATACGTGTATCGTATGACTCATACGGCAGGCAAGTATTTCTTCTTGAGCCGACCACGCCGTTTTGGCAAGTCATTGCTCATCTCTACCTTCCAGAGCTATTTCGAGGGCAAGAAAGAACTCTTCCAAGGGCTCGCCATCGAGCATCTGGAGAAGGAATGGCAGAGCTATCCCGTGCTCCACTTCAGTATGGCTGGAGGCAAGCACATGGAGAAAGATGCATTGGAGCGTTATCTGCTCTATATATTGGAGGATAATGAAAAGCGACTGGGCGTGGAGGGCGATTCTCAGGATGCCAATGTGAGGATGATGAATCTCATCAAGAAGGTATATGAGAAGACCGGCAAGCAGGTGGTGGTGCTCATCGACGAATACGACGCACCTCTCTTGGACGTGGCGCATGAGGAAGAAAACCTCAATGTGTTGCGCAATGTGATGCGCAATTTCTACAGTCCCCTGAAGGATTGCGAGCCAATGCTCCGTTTCGTCTTCATGGCTGGCATCACCAAGTTCTCACAGCTCAGCATCTTCAGCGAGCTCAACAACATCACCAACATCAGCATGGACGAGCCCTACGCAGGCATCTGCGGCATCACCAAGGAGGAGATGCTCACCCAGATGAGCGATGACGTCGACTGCCTGGCGCAGAAATTGGTGATGACCCGAGAGGAGACCATCGAAGAGCTCAAGCAGCACTATGATGGCTACCACTTCACATGGCCATCGCCCGATGTGTTCAATCCCTTCAGCCTGCTCAATTGCTTCGCAAAGCAGCAGCTGGATGACTTCTGGTTTGGCTCCGGCACGCCTACTTATCTGCTCAACATGATGCGCAAATACGACTTCCTCCCATCCGACCTGGGCGACACCGCCTGGGTGGGCAAGAGTGACTTCGATGCCGCCACCGAGACCATGACCACCATCATGCCACTCTTGTATCAGAGCGGCTACTTCACCATCAAGGGATATGAGAAGGAGACCAAGCTCTATGAGCTGGCACTACCTAATCAGGAAGTGAAGGTGGGCATGTTTGGCAGCCTCTTACCCCACTATCTGGAGCGCCACACGGCGAAGGGCAACACGGCAATAGCCCGCATGTCGGTGCTCGTGAAACGAGGCAGGATGGACGAGGCCTTGCAGCTCCTGGCCGACTTCCTGGAGACGGTACCTTATTGCGACCATACTGAGTATGAGGGTCACTACCAGCAGATGCTCTATGTGATCTTCGCCCTGCTCACCAATTACGGCATCCGTGTGGAGGAGCACACCGCCCGAGGCAGGATCGACATTCTCCTGGACACGCCAGCCCAGCTCTATGTGATGGAGCTGAAGCTGAACAAGACCCCTGTGGAGGCACTGGCGCAAATCCACCAGCGCCGCTATGCCCAAGCATACCAGCAGAAGGGCAAGCCCGTGGTAAATGTAGGCATCAACTTCTCGGTGAAGGACCAGGTGAACAGGCTGGAATGGATAGTGGAATAAAAAAAACATCGCCCCTCGTAATCATGTGGGGCGATGTTTTTTTGATTATGTATATTCTCTTTTCTTCCGTTAAGTTACATGTAAAAATAGCTTCTATCAGGTCTATATGCAAGAAATACTGGGAGGGCAGGTAACAAACCTGCCCTCCCAGCATTTCTTGCCTGCACTAATGATAGAGAGTCAACCACAAAAAAAAGACTGGATTCTCTCTCACGAGAGAAATCCAGTCTGTGTAAATGATATGTTTTTGCCTATGAATGTCTATGCAAAATCATACAAGCGAGTAGGGAGTCTCTACTCCTCTGAACCTAAGTCCAGAAGGATTAAGCCTTACCCTCCATCTGAGCCTTGAGCTTAGCAAGAGCATCGATGTCACCGAGTGATGTACCAGCAGCAACATTGTTGATAGCTGGAGCGTCGTTCTTGCGACCACCGTTGTTGTGCTTGCGTGGAGCTGGCTTAGCTGTAGCCTCTTCGCCCTCCTCGAATGTGCGAGAGTGAGAGAGGATGATACGCTTAGTCTCCTTAACGAACTCGATTACCTTGAAGTCGAGAGTCTCGCCCTTCTTAGCCTGAGTACCGTCCTCCTTGGTGAGGTGCTTAGGAGTAGCGAAGCCTTCGCCGCCCTCTCCGAGAGCTACGACAGCGCCTCTATCCATCATCTCTACGATAGTGCCCTGGTGAACTGAACCTGGAGTGTAGATATTCTCATACTCATCCCATGGGTTCTTCTCCAACTGCTTGTGGCCGAGGCTCAAGCGACGGTTTTCCTTATCGATCTCGAGAACTACTACGTCGATAGTAGCACCTACAGT
Organism: Candidatus Segatella intestinihominis; assembly: GCA_900548535.1. Taxonomy (GTDB): domain Bacteria; phylum Bacteroidota; class Bacteroidia; order Bacteroidales; family Bacteroidaceae; genus Prevotella; species Prevotella intestinihominis. The sequence goes on from URLG01000074.1 coordinate 12,174, forward strand.
AGTGAACTCAGATGGGTGCTTGATCTTCTTAGTCCAAGAGAGGTCAGAGATGTGGATCAAACCATCAACACCCTCCTCGAGCTCTACGAAGATACCGAAGTTAGTGAAGTTGCGAACCTTAGCAACGTGCTTGCTGCCTACAGGGAACTTAACGTCGATAGTCTCCCATGGATCCTCCTTGAGCTGCTTGATACCAAGGCTCATCTTGCGCTCCTCGCGGTCGAGAGTCAAGATAACAGCCTCTACCTCGTCACCTACCTTCATGAAGTCCTGAGCTGAGCGCAAGTGCTGGCTCCAAGACATCTCAGATACGTGGATCAAGCCCTCTACACCAGGAGCGATCTCTACGAATGCACCGTAATCAGCCATAACAACTACCTTACCGTGTACGTGGTCGCCTACCTTCAAGTTCGGATCGAGAGCATCCCATGGATGTGGGGTGAGCTGCTTCAAACCGAGAGCGATACGCTTCTTCTCCTCATCGAAGTCGAGGATAA
>URLG01000075.1 GCA_900548535.1 Candidatus Segatella intestinihominis
ACTTCATCTGAGTTTATAAATAAGTTTAAGAGTAAGTATCTTTGGGGCAATCTCGCCGCCATGTTCTTGGTGGTAGTCTTGCTCTGTGTCGGTGCTAAGTTTGGCATCGACATATATACCCATCATGGTGAGGCCATTCGTGTGCCAGACATCAGGTACAAGAACATCAATGATGCCACTCGCATCCTCGATGATGCGGGATTGCAGATTGTGGTGACAGATACGGGCTATGTGCGCACGCTGCCGCCTGATGTCATCTTGGAACAGACACCGGTGTTTGGCGAGACGGTCAAGTCGGGGCATGTCATCTATGTAACCATCAATTCCGACCATTCCCCTCGCATCACCATTCCTGATGTCATCGACAATAGTTCCCTGCGCGAGGCGATGGCTAAGCTCACGGCAATGGGCTTCAAGCTCGGTTCGCCAGAGTATGTGCCTGGCGAGCAAGACTGGGTTTACGGTATCTTGGTCAAGGGCAAGCATGTGGTGGCAGGCGATAAGGTTTCGGTAGATGACGTGCTCATCATTCAGGTGGGCAATGGCAGAAGAGACTCAGCCGACTCCTTCGATGTGGTAGACCCGGTATCGCATGGCACCGATGAAGTGCTAGAGGGCGAAGGCGACGGCACGGAAGGTGATGTGGACAACTTTGAGGTGGTGCCAGGCACCGAACCTTCAGAGCCAGCCCCTTCGCATGAACATAGCCACCAGCAAAATGAGGTGGTGGAGTAATTTAGAATTAATAATTAATAATTAAGAATGACAATTCTGAACTATATATATAATAAGGTGTATGCGCCCGTAGAGGATGACTTCGGATTTGACGATGCGGGCGACATAGAACTAGAAGATGATTTGCAGATGGATGGAGAGTCGGCATCAGCTGAGGGCGATGGCGAGCTCTATGAGCACTGGAAGGTGCAGGTAGATGCCAACCAAGACCCTGTGCGCATCGACAAGTATCTGGCAGACAAGATGGCTTATCAGAGTCGCAATCGCATACAGCAGGCTGCCGATGCAGGCTTTATCCATGTCAATGGCAAGGCTGTGAAGAGCAATTACAAGGTGCGCCCTAACGACCTCGTAACCCTGATGCTCGACCGTCCTCGTCATGAGACAACCATCAAGCCGGAGGAAATCGACATCAATGTGGTGTATGAAGACGATGATGTGATGGTAGTCAACAAGGAGGCTGGCATGGTGGTTCACCCAGGAGCGGGCAACTTCCACGGCACCTTGATCCAGGCTGTGGCTTGGCATCTGAGAGATATGCCCGAGTTTGATGCCAATGACCCAGAGGTGGGCTTGGTGCATCGCATCGACAAGGACACCAGTGGTCTGCTAGTTGTAGCAAAGACTCCAACGGCAAAGACGGCGCTAGGCAAGCAGTTCTTCAATAAGACCACCCATCGCAGTTACAATGCTTTGGTATGGGGCAATATCGTGGAAGATGAGGGACGCATCGAGGGCAATATCGGTCGCGACCCTAAGAATCGCCTCCGCATGAAGGTGTTCGATCCAGATAGTGGCATAGGCAAGACTGCCGTTACCCACTACAAGGTGTTGGAGCGATTCGGCTATACCACCCTCGTGCAGTGCATCTTGGAGACGGGCAGAACCCATCAGATACGTGCCCACATGAAGCACATCGGTCATCCGCTCTTCATGGACGAGACATACGGTGGAGCAGAGATTCTGAGAGGTCAGCGCAGCAGCAGCTATAAGGCTTTCATCCAGAATTGCTTCAAGCTCTGCCCACGTCAAGCTCTCCATGCCAAGACGCTCGGTTTCGTACATCCTATTACTAAGCAGCAGATGGACTTCGATAGCGAGTGGCCAGATGATTTCAAACAGTTGATAGAGAAGTGGCGCGGCTTCATCGCCGGCACCACACAAGATACATTCAAGGCATAGCCTTTCAGTATGATAATAAGACAAAAACATCAAAAAAGATAAAGATTATGGAAAATAGCAAGAGAACGATAGCCATCGTTTGTGGTGGCGATTCTTCAGAGCACGATGTTTCATTGCGCTCAGGTCAGGGTTTGTACTCTTTCTTCGACAAAGAGCGCTATAATATCTACCTCGTCGATGTGAAGGGCACCGACTGGCATGTGGCATTTGACAACGGCGAGACAGCCGAAATAGATAAGAACGACTTTTCTTTCCTCAAGGATGGCAAGCGCACTTACTTCGATTACGCTTACATCACCATCCACGGACAGCCAGGTGAGAACGGTGTGATGCAGGGCTACTTCGACCTCATCCACTTGCCTTATTCTACCAGTGGCGTGCTCGTAGAGGCTATGACATTCGATAAGTACGTGCTCAACAACTACCTCCGTGGCTTCGGTGTCAACGTAGCCGACAGCATCTTGCTGCGTCGTGGCGAGCAGTATGATGAGGAGGAGATAGCCAAGCGCATTGGTATGCCATGCTTCGTAAAGCCAGCTGCCGATGGCAGTAGCTTTGGTGTGAGCAAGGTGAAGAACGCCGACCAGCTTGCCCCAGCCCTCCGTGTGGCTTTCATGGAGAGCAATGAGGTGATGATCGAGGGCTTCCTTGATGGTACAGAGATTTCTCAGGGCATCTACAAGACAGCCGATAAGAGCGTCGTTTTCCCAGCTACCGAGGTGGTTACCAAGAATGAGTTCTTCGACTATGATGCCAAGTACAATGGTCAAGTACAGGAAATCACTCCGGCCCGTCTGGCTCCTGAGACAGCGGAGAAGGTGGATGCAGAGACTTCTCGCATCTACGACATCCTCCATGCCAATGGTATCATCCGCATCGACTACATCATCTCTAAGGACAAGGATGGAAATGACAAGGTCAATATGCTCGAAATCAATACCACTCCAGGTATGACAGCCACCAGCTTCATTCCTCAGCAGGTACGTGCGGCTGGTCTTGACATCAAGGATGTGCTCAGCGACATCGTAGAGAATCAGTTCTAAATCGAAAATAACCTATATGGCTCTGCGACTTCTCGCAGAACCATATATATATAATTAATGTATTATGAAGATTCCTCAAGAATTTGATACCATTCGCCCTTGGGAGCCAGAAGACCTCCCTGAGGTGTATGAGCGACTGCTCAGTAATCCGCAGTTCAAGCAGGTGCTTGCCTATCTCTATCCGCAAGTGCCTTTTGAGATGATAGCCCAGAAGCTCAAGGCTTGCAAGACCAATATGGAGTTTCAGCTTGCCTTCGCCTACGACTTTGTGCATGGCATTCTGAAGAAGGCTGCCACGGGTTGCGAGATGGATTGCGCCGCTATCGACAATACCCGCAACTATACATTCATCAGCAATCACCGTGATATCGTGCTCGATTCAGCCATTCTCGATGTCTTGTTGGTGGATAATAAGTTTAAGACCACTTGCGAGATAGCCATTGGTGATAACCTTCTCTCTCTGCCTTGGGTCAAGGACTTGGTGAGAGTCAACAAGACTTTCATCGTGGAACGTGCTCTCAGCATGCGCCAGATGCTCATGTCGAGCAAGCGTCTCTCTGACTATATGCACTTCGCCATCAAGGAGAAGAATGAGAACATTTGGATAGCCCAGCGAGAGGGTAGAGCCAAGGATAGTGATGACCGCACCCAGAAGTCCATCCTCCAGATGATGTCGATGGGTGGCGAAGGCAGTATCATCGACCGCCTGAAGCAGCTTCATCTTGTGCCTCTTGCCATCAGCTATGAGTATGACCCATGTGATTATCTCAAGGCAAAAGAGTATCAGCAAAGGCGTGATGATGCCGACTGGAAGAAGGGACCTACCGACGACCTCGTGAGCATGCAGACAGGCATCTTCGGCTATAAGGGACATGTGCATTATCATGCTGCCCCTTGCCTCGATGCATATCTCGACTCGCTGGATCCAGATATGCCAAAGCAAGACCTATATAATAAGGTGGCTGCGCATATCGACCACGAGATACATAGCAATTATAGCCTCTATCCTGGCAATTATGTGGCGCTCGATCTCTTGGAGAATACCACATCTCATGCCTCGGAATATACAGAGGAAGACAAGCAGAAATTCATGAAATATATCGAAGGGCAACTCGCCAAGATTGACCTTCCTGACAAGGATGAAGCATACTTAAAAGAGCGAATTTTGACGATGTATGCCAATCCAGTACGTAATTACCTTGCTGCTCAATAGCGGCAAGGTAATACTTTTTTGCTCTATTTGTTAAAAAACGCCTTAAATATTAAGTGTACGAAAAACACAGAACGTTAACGAATGTTGCCTATTTATCGGGAGTTCTTAAAAAATCCAACTATTTATCAAAATAGTACATCAATTTAGCAAAAAAGTATCACCTTTTAAAAAAAAATAATTGTACCTTTGCAACCGAGATAATTGAGTTGTTAAGCATCACAACGATTTGCGACTCTTATCTCACGTTAATAACAACGAATAAACATCTAGAAACAACAATAAAATATTAAATCTATGAGTTCAAATTCAACTTAACGTTTTAAAAAGTACACTCGCATCTGATAAGTTGCGACGAGTACGCCGAGTGTGGCTATGCATTAGCCAAAATCAACAAGAAGTTTTATTCTATTAAACCTAGAAAGTACTAAAGTATGAATCTTAACTTGAAAAAATCAATGCTGCTCGTGGGAGCTTTGGCAACCTTAGGCTTGGGTTATTCAACTGAAGCTTTGGCAACCTCTCCTAACCAGACTGTTAATTCAGTCCAGCAGGCAAAGAAAGTGTCTGGTAATGTAAGTGACGCAGAAGGTCCTATTATCGGCGCAAGTGTTGTGGAAAAGGGCAATCCTAGCAATGGCACGGTTACCGATCTTGATGGTAACTTCACATTGAATGTGAAGCCAGGTGCTATCGTTGTCATTACCTACATTGGTTATCAGAAACAGGAGATTGCTGTGGGTAACCAAAGTAACATCAAAGTCACCATGAAGACAGATGACAAGACTCTTGATGAGGTCGTTGTCGTAGGTTATGGTGTACAGAAAAAAAAGCTCGTTACCGGTTCTACCATTGAGGTAAAGGGTGACGATATCCAAAAGATGAACACCACACAGGTGCTCGGCGCTTTGCAGAGCCAGACCCCAGGTGTTAACATCCAGGCGGCTTCCGGTCAGCCTGGTGATGGCTTTAAGATTTCTATCCGTGGTGCTGGTACCAACAGCTCTACTGCTCCTCTTTATGTAATCGATGGCGTGTCAGGTGGTGATATCAATTCTTTGAACCCTGCCGACATCGAGCGTATCGACGTATTGAAGGATGCCGCATCTTGTGCCATCTATGGTTCTGCTGCTGCTAATGGTGTAATCTTGGTTACTACTAAGCAGGGTAAGATGGGTAAGGTACAAGTATCTTATGATGCCAATGTTGGTTGGCAGAATATGTATAAGAAGCCTCAGTTGTTGACTGCTAAGCAGTATATGGCAGTTCAAGATCAGGTTGCTTACAATAATGGTGGTACTGCTTATGATTGGTCAAAATATATTGATGCAGATTTGTTGAAAGCATATCAGGATGGTACTAATTCTGGTACAGATTGGATAGATGCTATCCGTAATAAAGATGCAGTCGTTACTAACCATGCTTTAAATATAACTGGTGGTAATGATTTGTCTAAGTTCTCTATGGGTGTTGGCTATCAGTATCAGGATGGTGTGCTTGGTAATATCGTAAAGTCAGATTTCCGTCGTTTCACTTTCCGCTTGAACTCAGACCACGTAATCTATCGTGTTGGTAAGCGAGATGTTATTAAGGTTGGTGAGAATGTTTACTATCAGCACAAACAGAATCAGGGTGTTCAGATTGGTAATCAGTACTCTAACGTTCTCTCTGATATGCTCCGTGCAAATCCTTGTGTTCCTGTATATAACAAGGACGGCGATTATTTTATGTATAATGATTTGAAGAATTCTGGCTCAGCAGGTTGGTTTGCTTTCAACTCTTATACAAGTAACCCTATTGCTTCCATGGTTAACAATCAGTCAGGAGCAAATAAGAGCAAGAGCTTCAATTTGAATGCTGTTGGTTATACTGAAATTTCTCCAATTGAGGGGTTGACCTATCGTGGACAGATTGCTTATAAGCAGTGGTCTAACTCTTGGAGATGCTATTTGGCAGAATATCGTTTGAATGATCAGGGTGCTAGCCGTGATACAGACCAGATGTCTGATAATGTGGGACTTGGTTGGAACTGGACTTTGACCAATACTTTGAATTATAAGTTTGATATCGCAAAGCGTCATCATTTTGATGCTTTGGTTGGTACAGAGTATTATAAGTCAAGACCAGATTATGGTGAGTCTGTTAATGCAACTGTTAAGGGTACAACATTTAAGGACTTCTTCCATGCTTATGCTAGTTTGGCAGATAAGAATGCTGTGGCTTCTACAGTATCTGGTGATCCAAGTGCTTATGAAAGCAAAATGTCTTACTTCGCTCGTGTTAATTATAACTTTGATGAGAAGTATATGCTTTCTGCTATTATGCGTGCAGATGGTTCTTCTAACTTCGCACCTGGTCATCAATGGGGTTATTTCCCATCAGTATCAGCAGGTTGGGTTATCTCCAATGAGAAGTTTATGGAGAGTTCTTCTTCATGGTTGGATTTCTTGAAACTTCGTGCAGGTTGGGGACAGAATGGTAACTGTAATTTACCTCAGAGCCAGTGGCGCTCTGGATTCGAATTAGGAGGCTTGGGTATGTATCCTTTTGATGATAAGTCAAGTAGTACAATTGGTGCTTATCCAAATCGTCTGTCTAATCCTGATTTGACATGGGAAACTTCAGAGCAGCTGAATATCGGTATTGATGCTCGTTTCTTGCGCGGTAGATTAGGTGTTACTGCTGATTGGTATAATAAGAAGACTAAGGATTTGTTGATAGAAGTTCAAGCAAATGCTGTTTCTGGTTTCGGTAAACAGTGGGTAAATGGTGGTACTGTTGAGAACAAGGGTGTTGAGCTCGCTATCAATTGGAACGACAAGGTCGGTAATGACTTCACTTATGGTGTCAACTGGAATATGGCTATCAACAAGAATGAGGTAACTGACATCAAGGGTGATATCGACTTTATTGAGGGCGGTAAAGACCTTTTGGCTCAGAATACTGGTAATATGGCTCGTATGTGGAAGGGTCATGCTATCGGTTGCTTCTATGGCTACAAGACTGAGGGCGTTATGCAGAATGCTGCTGATGTTCAGGCATATTTGGACAAAAACTGTGGTGGTGATGCAGCTAACTCTCTTCAGGGTACAGGAATTAAGCCTGGTGACTTGAAGTTTGTAGATGTCAATGGTGATGGTGTTGTCAATGCTGATGATAAGACTGATATTGGTGATCCTCATCCAGATGTAACTATGGGCTTCTCTTTCAATATTGGCTATAAGGGCTTTGATTTGAGTGCTACAACTTATGGCGCATTTGGCCAGCAAGTAGCTCGCTCTTGGCGTAAGTTTACAGATGGTCAGTATGAGAACTATACTACTGAGGTTTATGACTATTGGCATGGTGAGGGAACTTCTAATAAATATCCTCTCCTCACCCCAGGTAATGCAGGTGTAAACTGGCAGCAAATTTCTGACATTTATGTTGAGAATGCAAGTTACTTCCGTTTACAGAACTTGACAGTAGGCTACGACTTCAAGAACATTTGGAAGAATTGCCCATTCCAGCAGTTGCGTCTTTATTTTACTGCCCAGAACCTCTTCACTATTACAGGTTATAAGGGTATGGATCCTGAAAACGGTATGGCGCTCAATAGCAGTGAGGCTTGGGTAACAGGTGTAGATGTAGGTAACTATCCTCAGCCACGTACTTACATGGTTGGTGTAAATGTTAAATTCTAAAACCGAAAGTGCAATGAAAAAAGTATCATTTTATATAAGTGCAGCGATAATAGCCTTGGGCTTCTCGTCTTGCGATTTGGACTCTGTGAGCATGAAGGAGGCTGATACCACAAACTTCCCTGTTACATCAGAGCAGATAGACCAAACTTTGGCTGGTGTCTATCAGAATTTGAATGAAATTACAAAGAATCCTCAGGAGTCATACCTCTATTGGGCATTGCTTGCTAGTGATGATATGCTTGGTGGTGGTGGTGCTAATGATAAGTTGATGCAAGCTTGTGACTTGTTGTGCAACTATAACACAAACATGACTGAGAATTTTTGGAAAGCTAGATATCAAGGTATCAACCGTGCTAATACTGTCATTGAAGCTTTGGAAACAGTAGAGCTCGATGCATCAAAGAAAGCTCAGGCTTTAGGTGAGGCTAAGTTCTTGCGTGCTTTTTATTACTATGAACTGGCTTCAATGTATGGTCGTGTACCATTGAATCTTTCAACTAAAAAGCCAGAAGATACAACTCCACCTTCTGCTGCGACAATTTGGGGACAGATTTTGCAGGATCTTTATGAGGCTGCAACAACAATGCCAGCACAGCGTTTGACCAATGGTCATGTTGATAAGTATGGTGCTGAGGCAATGTTGGGTCGTGCATGGTTGTTCTATACAGGTTTCTATTGCAATGGTGAGGACATTAAGGACTTGACAAGTACTAATTATAGTCCTTTGGCAGAAGTTGCTTTGCCTAATGGTACAACTTTGACAAAGAAGATGGTTAGTGACTTGATTGACGACTGTGTTGCTAATGGTAAGGCGGCTGGTTATCAGTTGCTCCCTGACTATCGTGAACTTTGGGCGTATACTAATAAGTATACCGTAGAGGACTTCCCTGATACAAAGGGTCAGAACTTAAAGTGGGCTGAAGATGACAATCAGGCAAACCCTGAGTCAATGTTCGCTATCAAGTTTAATAAGACTGCTAACTGGAATGCAGGTCAGGGCATTGGTCCTGCTAATGGTTATGCTCTTTTCTTCGGTGTTCGTGGTGGTCAGCCTTATGCTGATACATTCCCATTCGGTCAGGGTTGGGGTTCAGGTCCTGTTGCTCCTAATCTTGTTAATGATTGGAATGTAGCTAATACAGACAGGAAGGATATCCGTGAGAATGCTTCTGTAAAGAATGTAAATGATATGCCAAACTATACTAAGGGTGGTGGTAGTTGGGCTGACTTTATTCAGGAAACTGACTATTATCAGATGAAGCTTGGTGCTATCTCTTGTAAGACTCCTGCTGGTTCAAAGTATAATAAGGACTATATGGAAGTCTTTGAGCTGGCTATGTATGGTTTGGATGGTTGGCAGAATGACAACTATATGCAGACTGGTAATATCCACGATTTGGTATTGATTCGTTTTGCTGATGTACTTTTGATGCAATCTGAGTTGAAGGAAGATGTTGCTGGTATGAATGAGGTTCACAAGCGTGCAACTGGTGTTGACAACTACTATTCAACCTACTCTTTGGAGAATCTTCAGAAAGAGCGTCGTTGGGAGTTGGCATTCGAAGGAACCCGTTGGAATGATATCCGTCGTTGGCATATTGCTGCAGCGGCATTGGAGAAACAGACTAATCAACCAGTCTATACATCAGGAACTCCTGGTAAGAATGTTGCTCAGAATGGTGGCTATACTGCTCGTTATAATGCTACAGCAGGCTTCGCTAAGATTCCTGAGAATCAGATTACGTTGAACCATGGTATGGTACAGCAGAATGCAGGCTATACAGATGCTTCTGGTGAGTATAATGGTTGGAAAGAGTAACATTTTCGTTTAACGATTTAAAGACAATGGAATTATGAAAAAGATATTGTTTATGATACCATTATTGGCTTTGCTGTTCACTGCATGTGATCCAACAAGCGAAGATAATGGACCTGGTGCAAATATAAGTGCAGATGAATTGAGTAATGGCTTTACTATAACTCAGGAGAGTGAGGGTAATAATAACCTTACTTTCAATATTTCTCCTGCAAGATATGTGAAGATTTATAATGCCGACAATGATGGTCTTGTTGCTCAAGGTACTGGTTCTTTGACTACTCAGGTGGTTCCTCCTGTTACTTCTGCAAATTACTATGTTGAGGCAATTAACCCAGATGGTTCTATTGTGAAGTCTTCAAGTAAAGGCGTAACAGTTAATAACTATACTAAGTTACCAGCTATCTTTGATCAAGTATTTGGAAAGGATGCCAATGGTAATTATCTTACCTCTACATGGACTTGGGATGATTCATCCGATAAGTGCTGGGGCAACGGCGGCTGGGGAAGCAGTACCGGCCCTGATTGGTGGGGCTTCAATGCTGGAGCCGATTTGGAAGGTCAGGCCAGTGGTAAGGGCTTAGCAGGTGATGGCTTACCTGATGCTTGGTTCTCTCTTAGCTTGAGCGAAGGTGTCAAGACGAGTCGTGGTGAAACAGGTACAGTAACCGTTAACGATGAACCTTCTCAGCAAGGTTGGGATATTGGTACTATGACATTCTCTGGTACTGTTCCTTTGCTGGGTGTACTTCCAAACGATGGTAATGCACGTTGTTACAAGTATCAGATTATCAAGGCAACGGGAGATAAACTTATCCTCGCAGCCCAGTCATCATCTGGTACTGAAGGTTGGTTCTTGTCATTCAAAAAGATTCCTAATAAATAATTATATGGGTGTTGGAATTGGTTTCCAATTCCAATACCTTTGAATATAAGGTTTTAAGGTTACTTTTTTAGACAGTGGATGTGTTTCTTTTAGCAAATAGAAATGCATAATAAGATAATCGTTGTGATTATAATATAAATAAGTTTAAGCCTCGGTTGTAGTGATACAGTCGGGGCTTTTTCATGCCTTTTAGTAGGGAGAAATTGACCTTTTTTGCTTTTCTTCCGTACTTTCTTGTATAATTGCTGAAAAGATTTGGTGTATACGAGTTTTTATTGTACTTTTGTGTGCAGTAAGACAAGTAGGTTTAGTAGTGTATGCTTGTACAACTTAGAGCTTATTACTGGGTCAGGGCAGACGCATTAAATTGCGCTGCCCTCCAAAAGTTTTGACAGGTACTCTTCATCCCATCCAGCCTTCAATCTTTTCAAGTTGAGACTTCCTTTGGTCGTCTTGTCATTTTTTAAGATGGAGAGAGCCATCTTGCTTATGGCAGAGAAGTTTCTCGCTGCGTTTTTAACTTTCTTACTTTCGTCTTCTCTGAAAGTAATGTCCAATTGCCAATGCAAGTTATTTTCTATGGACCAATGTTGCCTAATGGCGTTAGCTATCTTTTCAGGTTCTTCGTTGCTTAAAGAAGTTATGTAGTATCTTGTTTTCTCTGATGTTTCACCAGATGTCGCAACAGATCTTCTTGAGATTATCCCGACAACAGACCTTAGCCCAATAAACTTGTTCTTAAACATTTTCTGCATAATGTCCCCATAGCTTACAACAATGCAGGTCCTTTCTTCTTGACGGCCATGACCCTCATTGAAGGAATAATGCTTTGTGACAACATTGCAATTGCCCTTGTATTCGTTCTCATAGATTATGTCCTTGGCAAATTCGTAACTTTTCTTCTGATTTTCCTTCAAGGCGATAATGTAGTCCCCTTTACCTTCTATTATTTTCTCAGTTATAGAAGTTTGGCACCCCATAGCATCTATTGTTACAATGGCGTTTGACACGTCTATAGCGCTAAGCAACTTGGGAACGACTGTAATTTCGTTCGTTTTTTCACCGACTTTCTCTTGACCAAGCGATATGCTATTGTCTGCTGACCAAGCAGATACTATCCATGTACGGAAGTCATCTTGCCCAAGAGTATGCTCGGCATCACACTTACTTGAACCACGCATAAGTTTGCCATCAATGGCAACAACACCTTTAACTTCCCCAACTATTTCCCTAACCCAGTTTCTGAAAATCTCTTCAAATCCTTTCGGATTAAAGATTGAAAAGAAACGATTGAAAGTGTCATGACTAGGGATAGACTCCAGCCCTACTAAACGCTGCTTGAAGAAGTCTAACTTACTTTTGCCAAACTCTGCAATTTCATTCCAAGACTGAGCCCCAGCTATAACCGCAGCGATTGTAATGTAAATGATATGTTCCATTTTATGGACAGTTCTACCCGCGACTCGTGGGTCGGCAATTTGTTTAGATAACTTAATAATGCTCATTTTGTACCTTTTAATTGTTAACTATTTCTTTACAAAGATACAAAAAATATTTCACATATACAAATATATAATGTTAATATTCAATAAGTTGTTGTGATACGCCATAGATGTTAACGAGTAAAAGATTTAATGCGTCTGCCCTGCATTACTGGGTAACTTTGCGACTCACACCGAACGGTGTGAATGCATGCATCGGACGAAGTAAGTGCGTGCGGCGTTCGATGTGAACACGTGCATCGTTCGAAGCACGTCGGAAAGTTCTGCAACTTCAAGCTTATATCATTAGTACTTAGCGCCTTATAACATACTTGTAATAACAGCTAATAATACTGAACTATGGCAATAAAGTATGAAATCCATTCCATCCATAACTCGAAGGGCGAAGGTGG
>URLG01000076.1 GCA_900548535.1 Candidatus Segatella intestinihominis
TAGAGTTTGTCAAACGAACACGGGCAACCTTACGCATTGCCGAATTAGGCTTCTTTGGAGTTGTAGTGTAAACACGAACGCAAACACCACGACGCTGAGGACATGAATCCAAAGCTGGTGACTTGCTCTTGTCTACGAGAACTCGTCTGCCTTTTCTTACTAACTGTGAAATAGTAGGCATAATTTTACTTTTAAATTTAAATATTTTATTTTGTTATTATCAAATTTCCTATCAGCCACCGCATTATGGGGGCTTTTCGGGGTGCAAAGTTACGACTTTTCTTTCAAACTACCTAATTAATGTATGTACTTTTGAAACGAAAGGGTAAATTTTAACAAAATATAACTTTTCAATATACTAATTAATAAGATTTAGGCTGTTTTTCGGTGATAATTTAGTTTAGCAAGTATGTGTATCTCACCATTAAGCCTCACCCTTAGGTGTACCGAATGGAGCTATTGTGCGATCAGTCTCATCAGGCAACTGGATCTTGCCAAATGTCTTTTCGAAGTTCAAAATATTATTCTGCAAGAGCTGCAACAAGCGCTTGGCATGCTCTGGAGCCAAGATGACACGGCTCTTAACCTGTGGCTGTGGCATTCCAGGAAGTGCAGTAATGAAATCGAGAATGAACTCAGAAGGTGAATGGCTAATCAATGCGAGATTAGAATATACACCCTCGGCTACCATTGGGTCAATGCCCATCTGAAACTGATTTTGCTGTTGATTATTCTTATTTTCTTCCATACTTTTACTAAGTTAATAGGGTTAAACATTGAATTGATAATGCAAACTTACAAAAAATATCTGAAACAAACGAATGTTTTATAACTTATTTATAAATTCTATGCTAGAATTGGTGATTTTTCCCTCGCCAGGGCACAAAAGTGCCCTCGGTGAGGGCACTTTTGTGCCCCAGTGAGGAACATATTACAACTACTAGGATCAGCATCTGACAATATCGGGGATAAAAAGTCTGAGACGACCCGATCATAAGGACGAGCTATATTTCCTGAAAAATAAGCGTTTTTCAAAAATGACCGCACACCGCACTAGGCATCATCTATCCCATTGTCACACAATGGCTTTAGTACAGTGCGGTGTGGGCATCAACACCACACAACACCGCACTACTTAGATATTGTCCAACAGAGAAACCTAGAAACTCTATTGAGTGCGGTGTTAGTGCGGTGATGGTCCGACACCGCACTCGCCGGAACGACTATATATCAACAACTTAGAGCGTTTTAGTGCGGTGTGCGGTAGAAAACGTGCATCCATTGTATACAGAAGAATCAGAGACGACTCTTCTCTAAGATGTCGTTGGCATAGAGATTGACATTCAAGTCTCCATCCATGAAGGTCTTGACCAAACGCATGGAAACATAATACCCTGGCCTGCTGCGCTGGAAGTCATTCCATAAATAAGTATTGCCATGCAGGGTAAGCCAACCTGTGAAGGTGGAACTAAAGGAGAACTTATTGTTCCAGGTAACTCCCAAAGAAGGTCTTTTCAGGTCAGTAGCCAATCCATATTTCTTGCCATCCAAGAATTGCTGCTGATAGAAAACCTGACATGTAGGATTATACCAGCCAAGCTTAGGCGAAGCGATGAGATACAAGGTGAACGCCTGATTGTGACCGAAATTCATATTGCGCAAGTAAGCAATGCTCTCCCCATCATACAAGGTGGCATACCAGACGATAGGCTTGCCAGTATATTCGTATTCAGCACCGAAATTGATCCAAGAATATACTATATCCCATGACAGATTATGCAGCAACGATGAGCGTAAATAAGGATTTCCACCCTCATACATATAGCGGTTATCATATTGCACCTCATTGCGAAGACTATTATACGAAGGGCGTTGCGTCTGGCAAGTATACGACAGAGAGGTTGACCACTTACCCTGAGAGTAGGATATAGCAAAGTTAGGGAACCAGTTTCCATACTTGCGGCTGGGCTCAGACTGCCACTCGTCAAACTGATAGAAATCAGAATTGACATACTCATATCTCACACCACCCTGCAAGGAGAAATAGCCCAATGGATAAGACAGTGACAAGAAACCTGCCACATTGCTTTCCTTCACCAGAGTGGAAGAGGAAGCCACGATATTCTCTTCATTGGAATATGCGCCCCTACTCCTAGTGGATGTTAATTCACTGCCCAGTTCAACAGAACCCTTACCCAGTGGATGAGACAAAATCAGCTTGCCTGCCCATAAGGAATTGTGATTTCTACTATATGTATGAACCATTCTGCTCTCACCCTCAGAAGCCGCTTCGTCCTGGGGCATGGACCTCCCGGACTTTCTATAGATATAGCTGGCATTGAAATCAATTTTTCATCTTACCGATAGTTCCCATATAATAGAAATTGGCATCCTGCTGCGGACCGTGTACATTCTCTAAGTCTATTCTCTGCAGCAACTCATCTTCCTCCACGCCATCAGAAACAATCGTACTTTCTCCGCAAGCATTCCCATTGCCATATAAACTCTTCGAAACTTCGTAAGAGGCACCGATAGAATGGCTGCCATTGATGTCATAATTGAATCCGAAGGAGCCATACAAGGTAGAGAACAGTTCCAATCCCTTGTGCTGATAATTCAAATTGACTTGTTCAAATCCATTCAAAAAACCATTATAGGAGAGCTTCGAGATGAAAGTTCCACTCAATCCCTCGCCTTTCTTTTTCACCGTTTTCACTCTTATCACAGAAGAAACCGTAGCATCATACTTAGCCCCAGGAGAAGTGATAATCTCCACATTCTTGATGTCGCCAGACTTCAAACGCTTCAGCTCGTCAACATCTCTCACCTGCTTATTATTGATGTAAATAAGAGGTGTTCCCTTTCCAAAGACATTGACAGTACCATCATTGGAAATATTGAGCAGCGGCATCTCCCTGAATACATCCAGAGCATCTCCCAACTTGGCATAATCGGTATGCTGAACATCTACCAGCATCCCCTCAGCGCCTCTTTTGAACGATGGACGTTTCGCCTTGACCACTACTCCATGGATGTTCATTGTACTCTCGCGAAGCATCAAGTTGCCGATACGCCCTACATTATATATATTATATAAGGTGTGATACCCCACACAGCTAACCTTAGCGATGACTCTCTTCATGCCACAGGGGATGACAAAATTGCCACAGGCATTGGTCACTCCACCCGTGATGAAGGAAGAATCTTGTGGATTCAGCAGGGCTACATTGGCAAACTCTATGGGTCTATGATGCTCATCCCAGACTCGCCCCATCAGTTTCGTTGGCTCCTTTTGGGTACACTCCACAAAAATCAAGCTGTCTTCCACCGTAGCCTTAAGTGGATAAAAGCCGAAGACATTGCCTAGCGCTTCGGGCAGGGTCAGGTTGGAAAAAGAGGTGGTTACGGTGAAATCTTCTAATTCATTATAGATAAAACTAATCTTATATCGCTGGCTAGCCTTGCCAAGGTCCTTGAGCACTTCCGACATCGAGCGATTGGTATAGGAGCGGCTGATGCGCTGAGCCATGCCTTGCATTGGTAACATGGCGAGGAGCATCAAAAGAAAAGCTTGACAAAATATACTTCTTCTCATAACATTCTAACTTTATTATAAAATATTTAATAGCACGAAAACTCGAGCCTAGTTTTATTCCACAATGATAGCTCCATTCTCCAGCGATAAGCTTACCTGCTGTGAATGGTACAACTCATCCAATACCTTTTGGAGTTCATCACCGCAGTTCCACTCATAGTAAAAACGGAGTTGCTTGGCATCTGGTTTATGATACTCCACTGCCACTCCATAGTGCTTAGCCATCTCAGCAAGCATGCTACTCAAGCTGACATTATCGAATGTCTTACCGAAACGATTAGCCTGCTTACCTTCACCACCATTCTTCTGATAATGCGAAGAAAGCGTATCTTGCCGAGCAACACTTTTGGCAACAGTAGTATCTGCCAGTGCCAACCTTGTATCATCATGACGGGAAGAGAATGTATGAATGGCAGCAAAAGCCACACCCGAAAGAAGCAATACTCCAACAAAAGACGCAGCCATCTTACGCCAAGCGAAGCGAGACTCGCTGGCATGGCGGTCCCTGATTCCTTTCCATTCCAGGTCCAGATCCAATTCTTCCTCCGCATCCTTCTTGTCGTAAGCCATTCTTATCTCCATCATCAAGAGAAAAAACAACAAAAAAAAAAGCCATAGATGATTTCTCGTCTATGGCTTCTTTATATTATAATAATGTGTATGAACTATTAGTCCACGATAGGAGAATCAGCATAATCCAACACATTTTTTCTGTTAGCTTGCATACGCTCATATTCTTCCTTAGAGCCTACTATGAGCTTCTCCCACTGGCGAAGACCAGTACCTGCAGGAATCAAGTGACCGCAGATAACGTTCTCCTTCATACCCTCAAGGTAATCTACCTTACCACGGATGGCAGCCTCGTTCAAGACCTTAGTAGTCTCCTGGAATGAAGCGGCACTCATGAAGCTCTTAGTACCAAGAGCGGCACGGGTAATACCCTGGAGAATCTGAGTAGAAGTAGCAGCTACGGCATCACGAACCTGAACAAGCTTCAAGTCACGACGCTTCAAAGAAGAGTTCTCATCACGCAATCTGCGAGCTGTGATGATCTGACCTGGCTTCAACTCTGTGCTGTCACCGGCGTCAGTAACCACCTTCTTGCCCCAGATACGATCGTTCTCCTCAGCGAAGTCGAGCTTATCTACCAACTCCTGCTCCAAGAATGTAGTATCACCTGGATCGTCGATACGCACCTTGCGCATCATCTGGCGAACCACTACCTCGAAGTGCTTATCGTTGATAGCCACACCCTGCAGACGGTAAACGTCCTGGATCTGGTTAACAATGTATTCCTGTACTGCGGTAGGACCCATGATGGCGAGGATGTCGCCTGGAGTTACGCTACCATCAGACAATGGAGTACCTGCACGAACGGCATCATGCTCCTGTACCAAGATCTGCTTAGACAGAGATACGAGATACTTCTTCTGATCGCCAGTCTTAGAGGTTACGATGATCTCACGGTTACCACGCTTTACCTTACCCATGGTTACCTCACCATCGATTTCTGATACGACAGCTGGGTTAGATGGGTTACGAGCCTCCAAGAGCTCAGTAACACGTGGAAGACCACCGGTGATATCACCTGCACCACCTACGGCACGTGGAATCTTAACCAATACCTCACCTGTCTTGATGGTCTGACCATCCTCTACTGCGAGGTGACCACCTACAGGGAAGTTGTATGTACCAAGAACCTCACCGTTAGCATCAACTACATCACAAGAAGGAACCATCGCCTTATTCTTAGAATCGGTGATGATCTTCTCCTCCAAGCCTGTGGTCTCATCGACCTCGGCACGGTAAGTCTGATCCTTCTGTACGTCGTTGAACTTCAATGTACCAGCATACTGGCTCACGATAACGGCGTTGAATGGGTCCCAGCGAGCAATGACAGTACCCTTCTCTACAGTCTCGCCCTCCTTGTGATAGAGAGAAGAACCGTAAGGTACGTTCAATGTAGAGAGAACTATCTTAGTGTTAGGATCAACGAAGCGGATTTCAGCCAAGTGGCTTACTACCTTCTCACACTTAACGTCGTTTCCTTCCTCATCTTCCTCAACGAATGGAACAGTGCTCAACTCATCGAACTCGATAAGTGACTTGTTCTTAGCCTCGATCTTAGCATTGGCAGCAGCGTTAGACGCAATACCACCGGCGTGGAATGTACGAAGAGTCAACTGAGTACCAGGCTCACCAATAGCCTGAGCAGCGATGACACCTACAGCCTCACCGAGCTGAACCATGCGAGCGGTAGCCAAGTTGCGGCCATAACACTTCATGCAGACACCCTTCTTGCTCTCGCAAGTGAGCACTGAACGAATCTCTACGCTCTCGATAGGTGAATCCTCTATAGCCTTAGCCTTAGCCTCTGTGATTTCCTCACCAGCCTTGACAATCTTCTCGCCAGTAGTTGGGTGGATGATATCATGTACTGATACACGACCCAAGATACGCTCATAGAGAGAAGAGATGACCTCATCACCATTCTTCAGTGCTGTGCAAACCAAGCCACGCAATGTACCGCAATCCTCCTCAGTGATGATGACGTCATGAGAAACGTCAACAAGACGACGAGTCAAGTAACCTGCATCGGCAGTCTTCATAGCGGTATCAGCAAGACCCTTACGAGCACCGTGAGAAGCGATAAAGTACTCCAACACTGACATACCCTCCTTAAAGTTAGAAAGGATAGGATTCTCAATGATCTGCGCACCCTCGGCACCAGCCTTCTGAGGCTTAGCCATCAAACCACGCATACCAGAGAGCTGCTTAATCTGATCCTTAGAACCACGGGCTCCGGAATCAAGCATCATGTATACGGCGTTGAATCCCTGGTCAGCCTCGGTCATCTCCTTCATCAAGATGTTACCAAGGTCGGTGTTAACGTGAGTCCACGCATCGATAACCTGGTTGTAACGCTCCTTGTTGGTGATGAAACCCATATTATAGTTGTTGGTGATTTCCTCAACCTCCTTGCGGCCACGCTCAACAATCTCCTCCTTCTCAGGTGGGATGATGATATCGCCAAGGTTGAATGACAAACCAGCAACATAAGCCATACGATAACCCAAGTTCTTGATTCCATCAAGGAACTCACAAGCCTGGGCCATACCTACAGCTTTGATTACATTAGAAATCAAGCCACGGAGAGTCTTCTTAGAGATGACATCATTGAAGAAGCCTACCTCATCAGGGATAATGCCATTCACGATGACACGACCAACAGAAGTCTCAACCAAGCGCTTCTGAATCTGACCATCTACCAAGTCGTCCACAACGACCTTTACCAAAGCATGGAGATCACATCGACCCTCATTACGGGCAATCAATGCCTCCTCTGGACCGTAGAAAGTCAAGCCCTCGCCCTTAGCTCCTGGGCGAATCTTAGTAATATAGTAAAGACCAAGCACCATATCCTGAGAAGGCACTGTGATAGGAGCACCATTAGCAGGATTCAAGATGTTATGGCTCTGAAGCATCAAGATCTGAGCCTCCAATACAGCCTCATTGCTCAATGGAAGGTGAACAGCCATCTGGTCACCATCGAAGTCGGCGTTGAACGCTGTACATGCCAATGGGTGCAACTGGATAGCCTTACCCTCAATCATCTTAGGCTGGAATGCCTGGATACCAAGTCGGTGAAGTGTAGGGGCACGGTTCAGCATGACTGGGTGACCCTTCATTACGTTCTCCAAGATGTCCCAGATAACTGGCTCACGGCGATCCACAATCTTCTTGGCGCTCTTGACAGTCTTCACGATGCCACGCTCTATCAACTTACGGATGATAAATGGCTTATAAAGCTCGGCTGCCATCAACTTAGGAAGACCGCACTCACCCATCTTCAACTCAGGACCAACTACGATAACGGAACGTGCAGAATAGTCAACACGCTTACCCAGCAAGTTCTGACGGAAACGTCCCTGCTTACCCTTCAAAGAGTCAGAGAGTGACTTCAATGGACGGTTGCTCTCGCTCTTCACGGCAGAGCTCTTGCGAGAGTTGTCGAACAAGCTATCAACAGCCTCCTGCAACATACGCTTCTCATTACGGAGGATAACCTCAGGAGCCTTGATCTCAACCAATCTCTTCAGACGGTTGTTACGGATGATCACACGACGATAGAGGTCATTCAAGTCAGAAGTAGCGAATCGACCACCATCCAATGGTACCAATGGGCGGAGCTCAGGAGGAGTGACAGGGATAATCTTCATCACCATCCACTCAGGCTTGTTGATGCCCTTGCTAGCACGGAAGCCCTCTACCACGTTAAGACGCTTCAAAGCCTCAGTCTTACGCTGCTGGCTAGAGTCATTGTTGGCACGGTCGCGGAGCTCATAAGACAAAGAGTCGAGATCCACATTCTGCAACAACTCATAGATAGCCTCGGCACCCATCTTGGCGATAAACTTCTTAGGGTCTGAATCCTCCAAGCGGTCATTATCCTCGCTAATCTGATTGTCGATGATATCAATATACTCATCCTCGCTCAAGAGGTCGAGCTTATGAGAACCGTTTACCTCCAAGCCATCAGCATCAGTCTTGCCCTCCATCACACCTGGCTGGATCACTACATACTTCTCGTAGTAGATGACAGCGTCAAGCTTCTTGGTAGGCATACCGAGCAGATAACCTATCTTGTTAGGGAGAGAACGGAAGTACCAGATGTGAGCTACAGGAACAACGAGCTCGATATGGCCAGAACGCTCACGACGAACCTTCTTCTCTGTAACCTCAACACCGCATCGGTCACAAACGATTCCCTTATAACGGATACGCTTGTACTTACCGCAGGCGCACTCATAGTCCTTGGTAGGACCAAAAATGCGCTCGCAGAAGAGACCATCACGCTCCGGCTTATATGTACGATAATTAATGGTTTCAGGCTTAGTAACCTCACCATACGAATTTTCCAAGATCTCCTCTGGAGAAGCGAGACCGATGGTAATCTTCGTAAAATTATTCTTTACCTTTGTATCTTTTTTGAAAGCCATGTTTCTATATCTTAATTAGGGGTTCTCAAAATTAATCCAGTTTGATGCTCAATCCAAGACCACGAAGCTCATGGAGCAATACGTTGAGTGACTCTGGGATGCCAGGAGTTGGCATAGGATCACCCTTCACGATTGCCTCGTATGCCTTGCTACGGCCCACAACATCATCTGACTTGATAGTCAAAATCTCCTGCAGTACGTGGCTAGCACCGAATGCCTCGATGGCCCAAACCTCCATCTCTCCAAATCGCTGACCACCAAACTGTGCCTTACCACCAAGTGGCTGCTGGGTAATCAGAGAGTAAGGACCGATAGAACGGGCGTGCATCTTATCCTCTACCATGTGACCCAACTTCAAGAAGTAAGTCATACCCACAGTAGCTGGCTGGTCGAACTGCTCACCAGTCTCACCATCATAGAGATATGTAGAGCAGAAACGTGGAAGTCCTGCACGGTCAGTCCACTCAGAGAGGTCCTCAAGCTTAGCACCGTCGAAGATAGGAGTAGCGAACTTAACGCCCAACTTCTTACCGGCAGCACCCAAGATACACTCGAAGATCTGACCCAAGTTCATACGAGAAGGCACACCCAATGGGTTCAATACCATATCTACAGGGCGACCATCTGCCATAAATGGCATATCCTCAAGACGTACTACCTTAGAAACAATACCCTTGTTACCGTGGCGACCGGCAAGCTTATCACCTACCTGGATCTTACGCTTCTTAGCGATGTATACCTTAGCCATCTGGAGAATACCAGAAGGAAGCTCATCACCGATAGTGATAGCAAACTTACGACGCTTCAACTGTGCATCAAGCTGCTTATACTTGCGGATATAGTTCATGATCAGCATCTGGATCAAGCCATTGGTATGCTCATCACTAGTCCACTTGTTAGACTGAACACCATCATACTCAAGATTCTTCAAAGCAGCAGCAGTAAACTTGCTACCCTTTGTGATAATCTCAGCGCCAGTATAATCCTTAACGCCCTCAGATGTCTTGCCCTCAGTAAGAGTAAGCAACTTGTCTACCAAGATATCCTTCAAGTCATCATTCTTTGCCTCATACTCCTCATCTATCTTAGCGAGAATAATCTTATCATGCTTCTTTGACTCACGAGTCTTGATGGCACGAGAGAACAACTTCTTATCAATAACGACACCGCTCAAAGAAGGATTAGCCTTCAAAGAAGAATCCTTCACATCACCAGCCTTGTCACCAAAGATGGCACGGAGCAACTTCTCCTCTGGTGAAGGATCGCTCTCACCCTTAGGAGAGATCTTACCAATCATGATGTCACCTGGCTCGATGCGAGCACCAACACGTACGATACCATTGTCATCGAGGTCCTTAGTAGCCTCTTCGCTAACGTTAGGAATATCGCTTGTGAACTCTTCTACACCACGCTTGGTCTCACGTACATCGAGAGAGTACTCATCTACGTGTACAGATGTCAAGACATCCTCACGAACCATACGCTCGGAGATAACGACAGCATCCTCATAGTTATAACCCTTCCAAGGGATGTAAGCTACGAGCAAGTTGCGACCCAAGGCAAGCTCACCATTCTCGGTAGCATAACCCTCAGTCAAGATGTCACCTGCCTTCACGCGCTGACCCTTGTCGCAAATAGGACGAAGGTCGATGGTCATATTCTGGTTGGTACGACGGAACTTAGGAATACGATACTCCTTCAAGGCAGGCTCGAAGCTTACGAAGTCCTCTTCCTCTGTGCGGTCGTAGAGAATGCGAATAGTAGTAGCATCTACATACTCGATAATACCCTCACCCTCGGCAGTAATCATAGTACGTGAGTCCTCACACACCTGCTTCTCAAGACCAGTACCTACGATAGGTGCATCATTATGAAGCAATGGCACTGCCTGGCGCATCATATTACATCCCATCAACGCACGGTGACCATCATCATGCTCCAAGAATGGGATCAAACCAGCTGATACAGAAGCAATCTGCTGTGGAGATACGTCTACAAAATCTACCTCTGATGGTGGAACAACAGGGTAATCAGCATCCTGACGACACTTTACTACGTCGCGGATGAAAGCACCATCCTCTGTCAAAGGTGCATTACCCTGACCGATGATCTTCTCTTCCTCATCCTCAGCAGTCAAATATACTACGTCGCCATTGTTCATATCCACCTTGCTATCAGTAACCTTACGATAAGGAGTTACGATGAAGCCAAGGTCATTGATCTTCGCATACATACAGAGAGAAGAGATCAAACCAATGTTTGGACCCTCAGGACTCTCAATAGGGCAAAGACGACCATAGTGAGTATAGTGTACATCTCGAACCTCGAAACCTGCACGGTCACGAGTCAAACCGCCAGGACCCAGCGCTGACAAACGGCGCTTGTGAGTAACCTCAGCCAATGGGTTGGTCTGGTCCATGAACTGAGACAATGGGTTGGTACCGAAGAATGAGTTGATGACGCTAGAGATAGTCTTGGCGTTAATCAAGTCGGTTGGAGTGAACACCTCATTGTCACGTACGTTCATACGCTCACGGATGGTACGGCTCATACGAGCCAAACCGATAGAGAACTGGTTAGCCAACTGCTCACCTACGGTACGAACACGACGGTTAGACAAGTGGTCGATATCATCGACAGTAGCGCTAGAGTTGATGAGCTGAATCAGATACTTGATAATCTCGATGATATCCTCCTTAGTCAATACGCGGACATCAATATCAGTATCGAGGCTCAACTTCTTGTTGATACGGTAGCGTCCTACCTCGCCCAAGTCATAACGCTTATCAGAGAAGAACAAGTTCTGGAATACCTCACGAGCACTTGCATCATCAGCAGGGTCAGCGTTGCGCAACTGGCGATAGATGTAGTTAACGGCCTCCTTCTCAGAGTTACTTGGATCCTTAGCCAAAGTATTGAAGATGATAGTGTACTTGCTAGCAGCCTCCTCATCCTTGTGAAGGAGCACTGTCTGCGCACCACTCTCTACGATTTCCTCAATGTTATCGGCGGTAAGTTCAGTCTCGCGCTCCATGATTACCTCATTACGCTCGATAGAAACAACCTCACCAGTATCCTCATCAACGAAGTCCTCATTCCAGCTCTTCAAGACACGAGCAGCCAACTTACAACCGATGGCAGCCTTCATGTTCTTCTTATTAACCTTGACCTCCTCAGCCAAGTCGAAGATCTGGAGAATATCCTTATCCTGCTCATAACCAATAGCACGAAGCAAGGTAGTAACAGGCAACTTTTTCTTACGATCGATGTAAGCATACATCACATTGTTGATGTCAGTAGCAAACTCAATCCAGCTACCCTTGAAAGGAATGATTCGAGCAGAATAGAGAACGGTACCATTGGCGTGAACACCCTGGCTAAAGAAGACACCAGGAGAACGGTGCAGCTGAGATACAACTACACGTTCAGCACCATTAATTACGAAAGTACCATTGTCTGTCATGTATGGAATAGTACCCAAGAACACATCCTGGATGAAAGTACCGAAGTCCTCATGGTCAGGGTCAGTACAATACAGTTTCATCTTAGCCTTCAAAGGTACGCTATATGTAAGACCACGCTCCAAGCACTCATCGATGGTGTAACGAGGAGGGTCAATATAGTAATCCAAGAACTCAAGAACGAAATTATTACGTGTGTCGGTGATAGGGAAGTTCTCTGAGAACACCTTATACAAACCGTCATTCTTGCGTT
>URLG01000077.1 GCA_900548535.1 Candidatus Segatella intestinihominis
TTTTCAAGGACTTCTTGCTGAAGATGTATCCGTCGAAGTAGCTCTCTGAAATATTCCTTTAATAGTTATTTTTAATTCCACCAATCTAGCATTCTGTATTCTCTGATGAGGTTATAGAGATTTAGTGCCTTTAAGACTTTTAGGCTGTTTTTTCATAGTTGGTAGGAACTATGCGAATACATTAATGTGTATTTTTGTGGTATTTCAATGTGTGTTTTTGTGGCGTTTCACTACGTACTTTTGCGATATTATATGGAATAAAATGGTTGTTCCGCTAAAATTTTGCGATTGTATAAAATGAAACTTTGTTTTTGATTTGCTATTTTTTTAATGGTGAAAAGTTTGGTGGTTACGAATATTATTAGTACTTTTGTAGGCAATAAGAATAAACAACAATCCGTAACTAAGAAGACTAGATATAATGAAAAAAGTAATGGTGTTTGTGGCTTTCGGTATAGCCGTGTTCCTCTTTTGGATGCTAGGCTATCCCGAGGCTCTGTGCTATCAAGAACAGAACCAGCTGTTTCTGTGGTCGGGCGATTATTTCGTGCATGACCTGAGTGTGGCTGGTGGTCTTGCCGACTACTTGAGTGAGTTCTTGGTACAGTTTTATTATCTGCCAGCATTGGGTGCTGCCATCTTGGGTGGTGTCTTTGCGGCTTTCTATGCCTTGACTTATCTGGTGGCGCAGGGCTATGCAAAGCAGTCGCTCCGATGGTATTGGGTGGCAGCTTGCATGATTCCTTCCCTTTGGCTCTTGGCGGTGATGGGCGATATTGACGTGTTGCTGTCTTTTCCTGTGGCTCTGATCATCTCCCTCTTCACGACGTGGCTGATGAATGAGGCTACCAGAAAGTGGGGCGCTAGATGCCTGGTTTTCGAAGGTGTGATGCTGCCTCTTCTCTTTTGGCTCATAGGCGGTGCTGCCACTTGGCTCTATGCCATCCTGCGTATCGTCTTTGTATGGCGATGCGTGCAGAAGTCTGCCTTGCTCTTACTCGGTTTGCCTTATCTGCTGGGCGTTCAGCTGGTGGCTTATAATAATATTCTCTCGCAGTATCCTCTCTCTTCGGTCTTGCTGGGTATCAACTATTATCGCGTGCCGATGGCTTTTCCTGGGCACAAGTATGGGTACGATAAGGAGCTCTATGCACTGCTCAAGATGAATGCGCAGGTGAGGGATGGCAAGTGGCAGGAGCTGATACAAGATGCGGAGAAGTATCAGCCACAGAATTTCTTTGCCTCTAATTGCGTGAACCTAGCCTTGGCA
Source organism: Candidatus Segatella intestinihominis (assembly GCA_900548535.1). GTDB lineage: Bacteria > Bacteroidota > Bacteroidia > Bacteroidales > Bacteroidaceae > Prevotella > Prevotella intestinihominis. The sequence goes on from URLG01000077.1 coordinate 1,271, forward strand.
GAAACCCGACAGCTTGCCGACCGTATGTTTACCTTCTATCAGAGTGGTCCGAATGCTCTCTTGGCTCCAAGAGAGCGAGATAATATGTCGATGTATCCTACGATGGAAGCCTTCTGGCAACTGGGATTGGTAAACTCTTCCCTGAGATATGCCACCGACCTGCAAGCTTCTATCTTGAATGGCAGACAAAGCGGTCGACTGCTGAAGCGCATGACCGAATGCCAGATAGTGAATGGCAAATATAGTGTGGCACAGAAAAATCTCGATATCCTGAAGCAATCGCTCTTCTATCATGGCTGGGCTGTGAAGGCAGAGGCTATGTTGGGCAATGATGTGGCCATCAGCCATGACCCAGACTTGGGCAGAGTAAGAAGATTCCGATATCAGAAAGATATGATCTATAGCTATGCCGAGATAGACAAGATGATGGGACTCCTCTTTATCAATAATCCCGACAATAAGATGGCACTTGATTACTTTATGGGGCAGATGTTGCTCAATGTGAATACCCAGGGCGTGATGCAATACATGGGATGGGTGCAGCAGTATGGCGGCTATCAGCAGATGCCTTTCGGCTATCAAGATGCCGTGAGATGCATCCAGAACCATGGCAATGTGCCTGGCTCTGCCTATGATGCCTATGTGAGAATGATGATGACAAGACAACAACAGGAAGGAGGCAAACAATGAAAATGAAAAATATACTCTATATGGCTGCTGCGGCTCTGCTGTTGGCAGCATGCCAACCATCGGTGCAGAACCCTCAGATGGTGAGCCGCCAACCTAGCATCTATCCTGATTATATCGGTGTAACGATACCGGTAGATGTGGCTCCACTCAATTTCAATATCAAGGGTGATACCGTAGATGTGGTGGATGTTGTGGCAAAGGGAAGCAAGGGTGGTGAAATCCATGTGAGCGGCGAGTGGGCCGACTTTGATGTGGATGAGTGGCACCAACTGACTGAGCAAAACATGGGTGGCAGCATCTCCTTTACCGTTTGTACCCAGAAGAATGGCGAATGGAAACAATATAAGGACTTCCAAATGAAGGTGAGTCCTTACCGACTGGATGATTATGGCTTGACCTATCGTCGCATTGCCCCTGGCTATGAGGTGGGTGGAGACATAGGCATCTACCAACGTGATATCCATACCTTTGAGGAAACAGCCATCATGACCGAGACCGCTCTGCCTAGCCGATGCTTCAATTGCCATACCGCCAATGCTACCGACCCGAAGCAGTTGACGGCCCAGATACGTGGTGATGGAGGCGGAACACTGGTGATGAAAGATGGCAAGCAGCAGTGGATAGATACCAAGACCGATTCTACCAAAGCGGCAGGCAGCTATGCCTACTGGCATCCGGAGGGCAACTATGTGGCTTATGCCGCCAATGCTGTTCATCAATGCTTCTTTGTAGGCACCAAGAAACCTATCGAGGTATATCACGACTTTAGCAATATTGTATTGCTCGATACCCGCACCAACGAACTGGTATTGGACAAGCGACTGATGACTCCCGACTGGCTGGAGATATTCCCAGCCTTCAGTCCTGATGGCAAGACGATGTATTACAGCACTTCCAAGGCTTGTCAAGTACCTGCTGAGTATCTGAAGGTGAAGTGCTCGTTGGTGAGCATACCTTTTGATGCGAAGACTGGCAAGTTTGGCGAGAAGGTAGATACCTTGCTGGATGGTCCGAAGACCAACATGAGTTATGTGTTGGCTCGCCCATCTTACGATGGCAAGTGGCTGATGTATGTGAGATGCAGCCGTAGTAATTTCCCTATCGTTCAACCCGATGCCGACTTGTGGATGATGAACTTGAAGACCCGAGAGATACATCCATTGACAGCAGCTAATAGTGGTATGAGTGAGAGCTATCACAACTGGAGTAGCAACTCCCGCTGGTTTGTTTTTGCCAGCAAGCGGGGTGATGGTATGCATACCCGTCTGTATCTGTCGAGCATCGATGATGATGGAAATGCTACCAAGCCTTTCCTGCTGCCGCAGCGCAATCCGTGGAAATATTATCATGGCTTGTTTGATGCCTACAATGTGCCAGACTTCACCAAGACCAAGGTGGATTTCGACATCAAGGAGGCTCGCAATCAGGTGTTCTCAGATGAACGTCAGAAAGTAAGAATTAGATAAACATAAAATTCATACAGATGAAACTGATAACTAACTATTGGAAGCCGCTGTTGTCGCTGCTCTTTGGGGTGGCGGTGATGGTGTTTTGGGCTTTGCCATACGTGAGTGGACTTTGCTATCAAGAGCAATTGCAGATGTTTCTCTTCGACAGGCATTACTTCCTGGAGAGAATCATCCTGCCGGGCGGTCTTGCCGACTATCTGAGCGAGTTCTTGGTACAGTTCTATTATATGCCAGCCTTGGGAGCAGCCATTGTCGGCTTGTTGCTGATGGCTATCCAGGGGACAGTGTGGGGATTGATGCGCCAATATGGGGCCAAGCATGATTTCCCAGGCTATCTGCTGAGCTTTGTTCCGAGCATCGCCTTGTGGTGCTTCATGGGCGATCCTAACGTGCTGCTTTCCTTTGTCGTGGCTTTGTGGGGAGCCCTGGCGATGGCTTGGGTTCACAATCGTTTTCATAACCGATTGGTCAAGGTGGTGTTCCAACTGGTGAGCACGGCTCTTGTGTATTGGCTCTTGGGACCGGTGGTGTTTGTATATGCCGCCTTCTTGATGGCTGATACCTTGCAGCGAGGCAAGCAGAAGGGGGCTCTCTTCTCTGCCTTTGGCTATGCGGCAGGCATCTTGGTGCTCACCATCGCTTGGATATTGCTCACCACGCAATCGCTGCAATATCCGATGAACCGTATCTTTACGGGGCTCAACTATTATCGCTATCCGGGCATAATACCATCCATGCAGTTTGTGGTGATGGCATTGGCTGTCATCATTCCGCTCTTGGGCATGGTGCAGGTAAAGAAGCCAGCCTTGCTCAAGTTGCAGCAGAATAAGGTGGTGATGGCGGGATGCTACCTGTTATTGATAGTTGCAGCTTTCTTTGGCATCAAGGCTTCCTTTGATGAGATGACTTACGGGCTTATCGACTATGACTTCTTGGTGCGTACCGAGCAGTGGAACAAGATAGTGGACAAGGCTGAGAAGAAGCAGCCAACCACTCCGCTGGGGGTATCTTGCGTCAATCTGGCGTTGAGTCAGCAAGGTGTGCTTGCCGACCGCCTCTTTGAATTCTATCAGAATGGAGGCGAGGGCTTGTTCCCTACCTTCACAAGGGATATGACTTCACCTGTTTCTACCTCCGAGATATTCTATCGCTTGGGTATGGTAAATGATGCCGAAAGATATATGTTTGAGGCGCAGGAGGCTATTCCTAATTATCGCAAGAGTAGCCGAATGACCCGCCGCATCGCTGAGTGCGAACTCATCAATGGCAATTATCAGGTGGCAGCCAAATTGCTCCGTCGCTTGCAGAAGACGCTCTTCTATAGCAACTGGGCTACCGAGACTATGGCTTTGTTGGGTAAGGAGAAGGCTATCAATTGCCATCCTGTCTATGGAAAATTGCGTGAGTATCGCCAGAAGAAGCAAGACTTCCTCTTCAGCGATCGAGAGATGGACCAAATGCTAGGCCTTCTCTTTCTCAATGACAAGAGTAACAAGATGGCTTACGAATATCTCATCTGTTATGAGCTCTTGCAGCGCGATTTGGCTAAGTTTATGCAGTATTATCCGTTGGGTAGGTTCGTGGGCTATGACCATATCCCTCGTTCTTTCCAGGAGATTCTTGTTGGCAACTGGATGAAGACGCATAGCGACCCTCGCTCCATTCCATATAGTGTGGATCCGCAAACGGTGAATAACACGCTCAACTTTATTCAGCTCTATATGCAGAATCCGAAGGACCCTCAACTCAATATGCAGCCATACGCCTCTAATGCTTGGCATTATATGATGGCAGGAGAGGCTGAGGCTAAGAAGAACAATGAAATGAAGTCTATCTATTAATATAAGGTGATATGAAGAAGATAAGATATACGGTTGGTGCTTGGCTGATGGGGGCTTTGGTATGGGGATTGACTTCCTGTACCTCTGTGCCAGAGAATGCGGTGCTAGTAAACCAACTGCCCAAGATATTCCCCGACTATGTGGGGGTAACTGTTCCTACGGACATAGCTCCGCTGGATTTCAATATGGTGGATGATGGCATTGACGTGATGGATGTGGTGGTGAAAGGTTCCAAGACGGGCGAACTGCATGCTAATGGCGACTATGCTGACTTTGACATCAATGAGTGGCATGATTTACTGCAACAGAACAAGGGTGGCAAACTATCTGTTACTGTCTGCGTAAAGAAGGACGGACAATGGAGTCAGTATAAGGATTTTGATATCCAGGTTAGCCCATACGCCCTCAATGAATGGGGCTTGACTTATCGCCGCATCGCCCCAGGCTATGAGGTGTATGGCAAGTTGGGCATCTATCAGCGCAATCTGAGCAACTTTGATGAGTTGCCTATCCTGGAGAATACCGCAGCTCCAGGAGCCTGCCTGAACTGCCATACGGCTAACAGGACCAACCCCGACCAGTTTACCTTCCATGTGCGTGGCGACCATGGAGCCACTATGATACAGCAGAAGGGCAAGCGAGAATGGCTGAAGGCTAAAAATGACTCCATCCATGGTTCGATGGTTTATCCTTACTGGCATCCATCGGGCAAGTATTGCGCCTATAGTACCAATACCACCCATCAGAGTTTCCATGCAGTGAAGGATGAGCGCATCGAGGTGTTCGACCAGGCATCGGATGTCTTCGTTTATCAGCCCGATACCCATGAGCTGCTCCTTGATTCACTCTTGATGACCAAGGATCATTATGAGACTTATCCCGTCTTCTCGCCTGATGGCAAGACGCTCTATTTCTGCTCTTCTACGGCAGAAGAGATACCGGGCGGCTATAAGGATATCAAGTATAATATCTGCAAGATAGCCTTTGATGCAGCTACGGGTAAGTTTGGCAATCAGGTAGATACCATCTTCAATGCCAGGGCTTTGGGCAAGAGCGCCACGCATCCCCGTCCATCGTATGATGGCAAGTACATCATGTTTACGATGAGCGATTATGGCTGTTTTCCTATCTGGCACAAGGAGGCAGACAACTGGCTGCTGGATTTGAAGACGGGAGAGGCCAAGCCATTGACGGCAGCCAATAGCAATAATACGGATAGCTGGCACAACTGGAATGTGAACTCCCATTGGTTTGTCTTCACTTCTCGCCGTGGCGATGGACTCTATACTCGCCTTTATCTGGCTAGCATTGATGACAAGGGACATGTGAGCAAGCCTTTCTTGCTGCCACAGCGCAATCCGAAGGAATATTATGATGAGTTGATAGATTCATATAATACCCCAGATTTCACCTCGAAGCCAGTGGAACTGGATGCCCGTGCGGCAGGAAATGAAATCATGAGTGATAAAAGGATTCCGACGAAAATCAGATAAGACATCAGATAAACGTAAAAAGCCCGAGCCATCATCAGCTCGGGCTTTTTACGTTTATTCGCTTTTGTGCTTATTTGAACTTTTCTGCTTCTTGTTTCATCACATTCTCTACATCAATGGCATCGAATGGAACGGGACCGTGGCTCAACTCCGGTACGTTGAAACTTTTCAGGCAATTATCGTAGAAGGTTGGTTCCTTCTGCGGCAATACGAATGGCTTGTGAGCCCTGCCCTGCCGGTCTACATAGCAGAAGTAAGGCTTGCCGTAAAGACCATCATCGCGCTTGCTGGCAAAGACAAACCATCTGCCGGTATGCGACCAGCTGTGATAGGTATCGCTCTTGTTGCTGTTCACGATGCTGAGGCTGTCTGTCTTACCCGTCTGCAGGTCTAACATGCATAGATCTGCTTCTGGATGCCAGATAGGGAAGGTGCCGTAATCGGCTACGGTGAAGAGACAGTATTTGCCATCGGGACTTATCTTAGGATGGCAAACGGAACGGGCAGAATAGAGGGTATCTACCTTTTCGCCAAATCTACCGTTTTCTTCATTGAAAGGAATGCGTACCAGGGAATATTTCAGTCCCTTGAGGTTCTTCGTATTCAACCCTTTCCGGTCGGCTACACAATAATATATATAGGCACCATTAGGCGAGAAGGTCGGGAAAGTCTCCAACTTCGTGCTGTCACTCGTCAGGGGCGAGGAGATGATGGTGTTGTTGTCGAGGTCGGCAACATATACATCGCTCTTCGAATCATATACTTCCAGTCGCTTGTCGGGATTGGCATGGAAGGCAGGAATGATGATATTGGTAGAGAACGTTACGTATTTGCCCGATGGACTGAAACCGTAATATACACTTGAAGAAATCAGGTTGTCGTTCTTCAGGTTCAGCTTGCGCAACTTGCCATTGCGGTTGAGGATGGCTCCACCGCCTTCTCCTCTAACATATAGCATGCTGAGGTTCGGGTTCTGATTGCCGAAGGCATGACAGTTCATGCAGCGGTTCTCCTGCAGATTGTGGTCGGCGAGTATCTTCTCCTCCCAGTTCTCGATGCAGCGCTGCTTAATCTGGATTTTGTTCCATACCTCGTAATCGGGCTCTATGAGTCGGTAGGTGAGGTATGAGTCGATGCTGTCGCCTACAACCTGCCAGGTGAAAGGCTTGAATGCGGTCCACTCTCCCTCATCACTCTTGGAATAGATTTGTACCTTGATGTTCTTGTTTACAGCCTTCTGGAGAAAGGCTTTCCACTCTTTTATGTCAAACTTCAAATTCTGACTGTTGCTGGTTGCTGTCAATGTGTTGGCTGCATCATTGGCATCTGCTCCTTCAATGGTGAGAACGGTCTCGATGTTGGTAAGATGCTTGTCGCGTATCTCGAAGTTGAGTGGTGCGATGTTTACCGGAATGGTTACATCGGCATAGTCGGGATACATGTTGGGCAGATGGCTAACCTGCTCTGCGTTCTCATGTGTCTGGGCACATGAAGCGAAAAGGAGGAGACCTGCCAGGGAGCTATATATAATGTTTTTGTATTTCATCGTTCTTGTTTTTGATACTGATAGAGTCTTGCCGGGCTCTTTAGTTGTTCAACTTAGGTGTCTTTGCCTTGTCAAAGTAATACCAGTAGGTATCTTTGAAGGCAGGGTTGCCGCGTTGTTCATTATATTGGCTGAACTGTTGCAGCACATCCTGTCGCTTGATATACTTGGTCCATTCGCTTGGTGGCGCCTTGGTTCCTGCCAGATATATCGTGAGTGCTTCCTGATACAATTCATCATATTGAACATGCTTCTGCTTGAGATAGTAAGTATCGTAGTCATGCTTGAAGGTATCCATGTCCTTCAGGAGAAGGTCGCTGCATAGCATGTAATTGATGGCGATATTGTTTGCAGGATTGCTTTCTACCAACTCTCTCATGATGATATAGCTGTTGTCGCTGAGACGCAGAGTATCTTGGGTGTTGACAAACGGACGCTTGTCAAGATAGGTCTGCAGGAGTGCTTTCTCATCGGGCTGGGCATGAATGCCTAGAGATGCAAAAACGCGGTTGGCCCATCTTTGCCATACGAAGGTCTTTTGAAGGATGCGCAGGTATTTGCGGGTTGCTTTGTAGTCGCCTTTGACGAGATTGATTTCTGCCAGCCGCTTAATCATGCGGATGTTACGATTGTTTGGGGAACAGACATTCGCCAGCATGGCTGCTCTTTCGCAGAAGGTCATGTCGCCCAACACCCAATATAACTCATTGAGCGTCTTGATGGTGAGTGTAGGAGTATTGGGACCAAGGGTCTCAAAGGTGCCGAGGTTGTTGTCGGGAAATTTGAGAAGGTTGGCCGGAAGACATTGGTTCTGTGCCATGACGAGATTATAGTAGAACTTCATGTAGTGGTCGGGATTGCCATCCTTCTCCACCATATCCATCACCTTATTGTAATTGCCAAAGTAGTATTCGCAGTCCACGCCCAGTGTTTTTTCCAGCTCCATCTGTGGCTTGGTAAATTGACCGATGCCCGGATAGGTGTATACAGTGTTGAAGTCGCAATAGTACAATCGCTTGGTGAGCATCAAGAGGAAGAAAGGGATGATGAGGGCGGCAAGGCGATAGTATGTTCCTGTCTTCATGATATTGGCAAGGCAGCCGGCAAAAGTCAAGGCGCCATATACCCATACACCATATCCGAAGAACCAATGGCAGACGAATACGGAGACGAGAATGCTGATGAGGGATATCCAGTTGGCAATTCCTGAACCGTCAAGGATGGTATATTCTCCTCTTTTACTTTCTATATTCTTGATAAACATACGTGTAGAGGTGAGTAGCGATGTGCTGACACGGAACACGCTGGCTCCACCTGCCACAGCAAAGATGCTGCTCAGCCGGTAGTCGTAATGAAAACTGAAACAGAACAGTAGAATCATCACGATGAAGGCTATGGTATGGGCTAACCATCTTCCCTTGATGTCTGTCTTTTCTACAGCACGTCTGATGTTATACCCTGTCAGGAGGATACAGAGGGTAAGGATGATAGGACCCGCATATCGGAAATAATAGAACTGGGTAAGAAAATCGCCAGCCAGGCAAGCCAGCCATCCCGGCTTGTCCAGATAAGTAGTCAGATAATCCCATGATGACAGAAACAGTTGGTTCTGCTCCTGATAAAACAGATGGTAGGGATAGCAGAATTGGAAGAATGCAAAGCATGCGATAGCTCCCAATACATATAGCGAATATATGCCAAAATTAGATTGGCTTGTTTTCTTTTTGCTCATGTTTGTCGGTTTATAAGTTTTTGTTTCTGCAAAGGTAGTGAAAATATATTAGAATGAATCATAAAAAATGCAGAAATTTACTCTTTGGAAGTAAATTTCTGCATTCTTTTAACTATTATTGCTTTTCAGCAATACACTCCATCTCTATCAGCCATCTTGGTCTGCAAACCTTTGCTTCTACGATGATATGTGGTATCTGGGGATAGAACTGATTCATCAGTATTTCTACTGTATGATAGTCTGATATGTCGCGCAGATAGATGATAAAGTATCGGATGTCGTTCATAGTGGCATCGCCATCCTTTAATAGGGCTCCAATGTTTTCAAGAAGTCTGCCTGTCTGTCTTACGACATCTCCTTCGTATACCACCTGTCCGTGCTTGTCGATGCTGGCAGTTCCGGAGATGAAGTATTTCTGCTGGTTGGGTAGGGTAAGACGGGTTCCGCGCTCAAAGGCCACTCCATATTCGTGTGTAGGGTTCAGATGTTCGAGTGCCTGCAGGTACTTCTTGTCTGCTTCCTGAATGTCAGGGTAGGTCAGAAAGTCGATAGCTACAGTTGCATAGCGAACGGGGTTTGCTCCTCCAATACCTGTACTGGCTATATAGTGGGTATCTGCGGTAAGACCTTCTTTGTCGAAGACATCGTTGCGTGCTTCTACTACACCTTGGTAATTCACGTCAATATGGGCTACGTATATCCAGGTACGGACAAGGTTGCGTTCCATCGTTATGCCAGTCTTGCTGATAGCCTGCTGGTATTTGTCGAAGATCATACGGGTTTGCTCGTATGAATTCTTATCCTTCGCTTCCTCTTCCGTAAGGCGGATGCTATGGAATAAGATAGGGGTAGCATCATCCGTAGTCTTGATCAGCAGGCTCACCTTGCTGCCGTTCAGTGGAGTCTGTTCCACGATAGTGAGGTTTGCGCCTTTCAGAAACTCCTTATAAAGGAGAGATTCCTCTAACTCTTTTATCTGGTTCTGGGAGTCGCTAAGGAATACCTTACAATATTGCAAAGTACGATTTTCCAGTTTCTCTGTATCGAGAATGTTACCTAGTTTTAGATACAGAAAGTTAAGGCGATCATTGAATGAACCCTTAGCTTCTGGTGATAGTATTATGTATTTGTCCATCTTGTTTTTTCTTTTTTCGGCAGCAAAGGTACGGATAATATCTGAGATAAAAGAATATAAATCGGATGAAAAGATAAAAATACCGAGAAAAGGGGATAGGATCATGTTGAGTAGAGCGAAAAAGAGGGTGTGTCATAAGTTCATGACACACCCTCAATCTTTTTCTTATTTCCTGCTTTAGAGTGATTCAAGCATACGCTTGATGACAACTTCGGCTGAAATCTCACGGTTGGCTGCCTCTGGGATGACGAGGCTGTTCTGGCTCTCGATGACATCGTCGGTTACTATCAAGCCACGGCGTACTGGCAAGCAGTGCATGAAGCAGCCGTTGTTGGTCCAGCTCATGTGCTCCTCGTCGATGGTCCAGCTCATATCCTTGCTCAATATCTCACCATACTGTGCTGGGTCTTTCACGCCCGGACAGCTCCAGTTCTTGGCGTAAACGAAGTCTGCACCTTCCAGAGCCTTCTTCTGATCGTATTCCACTTTGGCATTGCCTACGAACTTAGGGTCGAGTTCATAGCCCTCAGGGTGAGTCACTACGAAATCAACATCAGCAGCGTTCATCCACTGGGCAAATGAGTTTGGCACAGCCTGAGGCAGGGCACGGCAATGAGGAGCCCAGGTCAGAACTACCTTAGGACGAGCCACCTTCTTATGCTCCTCGATGGTAATGAGGTCGGCGAATGCCTGGAGTGGGTGAACGGTAGCTGTCTCCATAGCGAAGACTGGGCGACCGCTGTACTTCACGAACTGGTTGACGATGGTCTCGGCATAATCGTAGTCACGGTCTTTCAAACCGGCAAAGCTACGCACACCGATAAGGTCGCAGAAGCTTCCCATCACTGGGATAGCCTCCAGCAGGTGCTCACTCTTGTCGCCATCCATGATGACGCCACGCTCTGTTTCCAGTTTCCATGCACCGGCATTTACATCGAGCACGATAACATTCATGCCCAGGTTCATGGCAGCCTTCTGTGTACTCAGTCGGGTACGGAGGCTGTTATTGAAGAATATCATCAGCAAGGTTTTGTTCTTGCCCAACTCCTGATAAC
>URLG01000078.1 GCA_900548535.1 Candidatus Segatella intestinihominis
TAAAAGGTGTGCCCACGGCTGCTCGATGGATGGAGCGGCACGGTGGGCACACCTTATATTATATATGTATCTTTGAGGATGGGGGATTAGCGGTTACCGCCAGCCCACCATACATTCTCTGTGAAGATATACTTACCTGCATCATTACCCTCACCAAATGCTGCTTTCACATTTGGATTAGAAAGAACATCGCTTGAACCGTATGGCAAGCGCAATGGCCAACGATTAGCATTAGCCTGAGTATTCTTAGGGTTGGTCATAGCTACTGGGTAGCTACCATCTACATACTTACAACGACGCATATCATTGTAGGTCTCCAACTGCTCGTCACGAGTCTGGGCGATATACTTCTGAACCAAGATCTCGCTCAATGGATTAGCAGCAAACTTAGTTGCGGTCTCACCTGCGAGGTAAGCGTCAACGTCAGCTGCGTCAAACTCTGTGTCACCTACAGTAGCATAATCAGCCAAAGAAGCCTTAACTGCAGTCTCGAAGTCAGCCTTAGCATCCTGACCCAAGCGAGCTTTTACCTCGGCAGAAATGAAATAAAGCTCGGCCTTACTCATCAAGTGGCTAGGAATATGAACACCACTGATACCATTTAAGAACCAGAGTGGGAAGTTGGTGGCATCTGTTGCTTTTGCAGCGTTCTCATCACCTGGTGTCATCAATCCCAATTCTGCTGGAGCACCGAAATAGTCTGCACCATTGTAGTTGTAGATTGCCTCACGAGGATCTTGACGGGCAACCATCAAGTCGTCAACAGTCTTAGAAGATGCTGTATAGCCACGGCTATAGAAGTATGCTGACCATGCGTCAATCTGAGCGTCACCATCAAAGATGTTCAAGTTTGCACCGTCAAAGCCATCTGCTATAGCAGCATTAACCTCAGTGAGAACTTGTGCGTACTGTGCGTTCTTATCTGCTGCACGACCAGACTCATGCAAGAGGTAACGAGCCTTCAAGGCATGAGCAAGGCCACGCCACTTAGCTACGTTTCCGCCGAAAAGTACATCATAGCTGCCAGCATTCGTCATGCTTCCAGCATTATCGAAGTTGGTAATAGCTGCATCGAGCAATTCGAAGATATGAGTATAGACATCTTCCTGCTTATCAATCTTAGGAGCAGAAACTTTGAATGCCTCTGAGCAAGGAATATCTCCAAAGAGGTCGGTCATAACACCCCAGTTAAAGGCTGCAAGGACCTGTCCCATACCTTGAATGTCAGACTGACCTGCACTATTGCCGCCCTCATTGCACTTCTCTATCATCTGCTGGATATTATTGAGATTCAGATAAGTGCCATTCCACTCATTATCAATGGTAGAACTAGCTGCGATCTCATTCACGCTACGCAACTCTGCGTTCTTTGCTTGGTTGTTACCTGTACCCAGCAACTGCTCTGTATATGAAGATACATACCATGAGAAGTTACCAGTATTTGTAGTAAACACACTGGCAACAATAGCGTCTGTCAATTGGAACTTGGCAGAAACTACGCTTTGTCCTGGGTGAGCTTCGTCTCTATTGATTCTGTCCATGGTATCCTCAGAGCATGATACTGTCATCATAGATACTGCTGAAATGGCCAGAATACCAAATATATTTTTAAATTTCATCATTGTCTTATCTATTATTTTATTTGATACTTTAATGATTTCGGGAGTGAATGCTCAGAGATTAGAAGTTAATCTTGAAACCACCACCGAAGCTAGAAGTATTAGGCAAAGAGAAGCGCTCGAAGCAACCACTCATGTTACCATTACCCTGAGAACTCTCTGGATCAAGATCCTTCATCTTAGACCAAAGGAGCACGTTGCGTGCGAAAGCATATACAGAGATGTCCAAACGACCCAACTTAGGCAACTGATAGTTCAAGGTAACGTCACGGAGTTTCAAGAAGCTACGATCGAAGATACCAGCCTCAGTTACATTATTGTAAGCCATCCAATAATCCTGCTTGCTAACTTCCACCTTGTTAGGTTCACCTGTTGCGATATCAATACCCTCAGCTACCATAGTACCCTCGTGATATGGCAAAGACTCCTTGGTTGCACCGAAGTAATTCATGGTCAAGATGGTACCATTGTACATCTTGCCACCCTTCTGCCAATCCATTGTTGCAGTCAAGGTCAACTTCTTCCAACGAGCCTTCAAGTTGAAGCCCATATTGAAGTCTGGCGTACACTCACCCAAGTTCTGGCTACCTGCTGTACCGATAGGAAGACCATCCTGGAGTAAAAGTCTGCCCTGCTCATCACGCTGGAAAGCTACACCATAGATGTTAGGATAAGTAAAACCAGCCTGAGCACGAATCTGTGGCTCTACGAAACCACCCAGCATGATGCTCTCTACACCATCAGCCAAGGACTTAACCTTGTTGTTCAAGTGTGTATAGTTAACGCCTAAGTCCAAATCCCAATCCTTGGTCTGGATGATGCTTGCGTTGATAGCAAACTCGTGTGACCAAGTAGTCATCTCACCAGCGTTAGTGCGGAGGTACTGATAACCAGTAGAACCTGCTGTAGGTACATCGAAGATCTGGTCCTTGATGTCCTGGTAGCTAGCTGTATACTCCAAGCGGATGCGGTTGTCGAAGAAGTTCAAGTCGGCACCAAACTCCCAGTTTACAGTGTTCTGTGGCTTCAAGTTAGGGTCATACTTCACATAGTGTGGAGCATAAGCGCTCACACCGTTCATTGGATAGCTGATAGGAGTAAACTGATACATACCGCTACCGTATACTGGTACAGTATAGTAGTTAGCATAGTAGTGACCAGCCTGACCTACCTGAGCGAAAGATGCACGAAGCTTACCATAAGAGAGGATGTGATTACCCTTCAAAGCAGGAAGCTCAGTGAAGATCCAACCGAGTGATACAGATGGATAGAAGAAGCTACGATTGCCACGTGGCATGGTAGAAACGATATCGTTACGACCAGTTACCGTCAAGTAAACCTGGTTAGCGTAGCTCAAAGACAACTGACCGAAGAAACCTACGGTACGCTCCTGAGACTTGTACTCTGATGTGTAAGCCTTTACGGTAGTGTTAGTTATTGTTGGCTGACCATAAAACAAAAGGTTTGTTCCATCATAATCCCAACTGCGGCTATAGTCGTGATTGAACTCTGAACCGAGCATTGCACCGAAGTCCCACTCCTGGTTAGCACCCCACTTAGCTGTGAAGTTGGCAGTGAAGAGGTTGTTGAAGATGTTGCGCTGAACACCATAGTTTTCTACCTCACCCTTGTTGTTGTATGCAGAACCTATTTCTGCAATAGTAGCATTGTCTGTAGTATATACATCAAGACCTGCCTGCTCACGGATAACGAGGTTATAACGCTCCTTGTCCCAGTTGAAGTTAGGACGATACTCTACGTAAGCATTACCAAACACACGGTTGGTGTGCTGACGGAACTCATCATTGTCTGCCCACCAGTATGGGTTGTTGAATGATGTAGAACGGAACAATACCTGAGATGTAGGGTCTCCAGGAACATTGTATGGAGTGCCCTTCAAGTTGTATTCAGCAGGTGCAGAGTATACCACGTTGATGATACCACTGTTAGCACCAGGAGCTGATGTAATCTTGGTAGAACTGTAGTTAGCAGAGAAACCAGTCTTCCACTCCTTGCTAATCTCGAAGTCTACGGCACCACGAGCTGTGGTACGCATCATTCCTGTAGAAGGAATGATACCCTTCTGATATGTATCACCGATACCAAAAGAATAAGCCAAGTTGCCATTCTTCTGAGAAATACCGAAGTTAGAGTTCTGGGTGAAACCAGTATTGAAGAAATCACCTACGTTGTCATAAACCTGAGGTGTTGTCCAACCATCAAGACCTGCTGATGCATACTTAGGATTATAATACATACCCTCATGCTTGCCAAACTGCTGAGTCCACTCGTTGTCAGTGTTTCCACCGTATTTAGCATCGTTAGCCAAGTCTGAAATCTTAGGTCCCCAGCTCATAGAAGAAGATGGGTTGTAAGCATTTACGCCATTACCCTGCGCATAAACTGTCTGGCGATCAAACTTCTTGCTCACGGTCTGAGCACTCAAGTCAGTAGAGAATGTAATCTGTGGGCGACCACCGTTAGCCTTACCACGCTTTGTGGTGATGATGATCACACCATTAGAAGCACGGATACCATAGAGGGCAGAAGCAGCCTGACCCTTCAATACGTCAATGCTCTCAATATCCTCTGGGTTGATATCGATAGAACGGTTAGCCATATCGGCACCTGTTACAGAAGCTTGTGTATCATAATCGGCAGAAGAAGCAATAGGCATACCATCTACAACGTAGAGAGGAGTATTGTCGCCTGAGAATGAACGGGCACCACGGATGACAATCTGAGAAGATGCACCAGGAGCACCAGAAGACTGACGGATATCAACACCGGTCAACTTACCCTGCATAGCGCTAGCCAAAGAGCTAGTACCTGCGGTGTTCAGATCTTCAGCACCCAGCTTCTGAGAAGCATAACCCAAGGCTTTCTTATCACGAGAAATACCCATAGCGGTTACTACGACCTCGTCGAGGGTCTTGTCATCGGCATCCAATACAATCTTCATCTTCTTGTCTGCCTTTACAGACTTTGGAACCATACCGAGGTATGTGATTTCCAACTTAGCTCCGGCTGGAGCATTCAATGAGAAGTTACCATCTACGTCGGTAACAGTACCGGTATTAGTGCCAGCAACCTTGATGGATGCGCCGATAACTGGGCTTCCATCTTCAGAAGAGGTGATAGTACCGGAAACTTGAGTTTGTGCCAGTGCCATTCCCAGACTGAGGAAAAGGCAGGCGATAAACGTCATGAGTCTTTTTTCCATAAATCTCTCTCTTTTTTTAATAAATGAATGTATAATGTTTATTATTTCTTTCTCTACATTTGCTTTCCGCCCTCTCATACCTAAGTGGGCAGTTACATTCTCCACCTCTTGCCCCGAGGTGGAGAAATACTAAGAAATTCACAAGAAAAAATGCTCCATGTTTACAAATTATACCCTAGGGTATTATACCTTTGGATATAATTTTTAGGTTTAATTTTTAATAAAAAACAATTATGGCATACTTTAAGTTAGAATTTAGTTGGAGTAAAGAACAGAAGAAGCAGACCCTGCACACGGATGAGATGAAGGGATGGGAATGGGTGAAGCAGGAGGTGGAGCGAGTAAGAGAGATGGGGAGATACAAGACGGCGAGCAATTACCTGGCGGCAGCCCGCTCCTGGATGCGATTTCTGGGCAGGGAAGACTGGCTGTTTTCCGAGATGACTGCCGATAAAGTGACTGCCTATCAGCGATGGCTCTCTGAACAAGACATCTGTCTGAACACCATCTCGGCATATATGAGGGCGCTTCGAGTGATGTATCATCGGATGATGGGGACAGACGATAATCCTTTTGCCCAAGTATTTACAGGACGAGCGAAGACTCGAAAGCGCAGCCTCTCGCCCGATGACATCCAGCAGCTCCATGCCCTGGAGTTGCCCCACGGCTCCCAGCTAGCCTTGGCACGCGACATCTTCCTCTTCAGTTTCTATGCCATGGGCATGCCCTTTGTGGACATAGCTTATCTCAAGAAGCAGCAGTTGAGAGATGGCTATATCCATTATGCTCGCCATAAGACGGGACAACGCATCCAGGTGGCCCTCTTGCCCTGTATGCTCCGCATCATCGAGCGATACCAAGAGGATGATTCTGACTATGTGTTTCCGATTCTTATGGCTGATACTCCCCAGCGGCTGCATCATCTATACAACTGCCGACTGCGCCAATACAACTATTCCTTGCGACGCCTGGAGCAGCTTCTCCCCAATCCCAGCCATCTCTCCTCCTATGTGGTGCGCCACTCTTGGGCAAGCATAGCCTATCAGCACCACCTCGACATCTCGCTCATCGGCAAGGCGCTGGGGCATACCAAGACTTCCACCACCTTATTATATATAAGGAGCCTAGCTGACCCCGACCTAGCCGAGGCTAATCTGGGGATGATAACGGAACTGGGCCTATAGAAATGGATAAAAATATGGGACAAATTGAATTTGTCCCGTCCCAGTGTCCCAGGCGATATAATATGCTATATTTTAGGCTGTTATGTTCCTTGGGACAAACTTTTGGGACAAATTCAATTTGTCCCATATATTTTTTTGTCCCGCAATTTCCCACAAGAGGCATTCATTTCGTATAGGAAGTCTATGAGTAGCTACCCGCAAAACATAGTTTTCTACCCCACAAAACTATGAGTTACGAGTGTTAAAACTATGAGTTAGTTTTTTTAACACTTTCTTATGCTGAGACAAAACTCCTTCGAAAAATGTGAGAATTAGGTCTAAAACTCCTTAGGAAAATGTGATTTCTATAGGGCAGATAAGCAAATCTATTAAATTCTATCGAGCGGCAGTTTGCAACACAACTTCCGCTTTTTTCTTACCATTTAATAGCGAAAACGCATAAAAAACGGATATTTTCTACAAAATATAGGGTAAAATGCAATTTTTCTTGAAAAAAGTTTGGAGAAATCCTAAATAATGCTTAATTTTGCACCCGATTAAAAATATTTTAAAAAATTAGCGAAGTTTTAGACGCTCCTATATATATAATAAGGTATGGCACGGAGCGCCTGTCCCACCACCTCGGGGCAAGAGGTGGAGAATGTAACTGCCCACTTAGGTATGAGAGGGCGGAAAGCAAATGTAGAGAAAGAAATAATAAACATTATACATTCATTTATTAAAAAAAGAGAGAGATTTATGGAAAAAAGACTCATGACGTTTATCGCCTGCCTTTTCCTCAGTCTGGGAATGGCACTGGCACAAACTCAAGTTTCCGGTACTATCACCTCTTCTGAAGATGGTACACCTGTCATTGGTGCTTCTGTCAAAGTAGCAGGAACTAACACCGGTACAGTTACCGATATCGATGGTAATTTCTCATTGAATGTGGCTAAGAATGCTACTCTGGAGATTACCTATATCGGTATGAACAAGAAGGTAGTGAAGGCTACCCCTAACATGAAGATTGCCTTGGATCCAGACAACAAGTCTTTGGATGAGGTCGTAGTTGTAGCTTATGGTACAACCACAAAGGCTTCATTTACTGGTTCTGCTGCCGTAATGAAGGACAAGGACATGTCTGCTGCCAAGTCTTCACTTGTCAAGTCACTTGAGGGTAAGATGGCAGGTGTGAACATCGGTGCTTCTACGGGTGACCCAGGTTCTGACCAGAAGGTGTTGATTCGTGGTATCGGTTCTATCAGTGGTTCTACACAGCCATTGTATGTTGTGGATGGTGTGGCTATCACCAACAGCAACATGCAGAGCAGCGGTCTTCGTGGCCAGTCTATCTTGGCTTCTATCAACCCTAACGATATCGAGAGCATGACTGTATTGAAGGATGCTGCTGCATCTTCTCTTTATGGTTCTCGTGCTGCCAATGGTGTCATCATCATCACTACCAAGAAGGGTAAGGAAGGTAAGACTCATGTAAACTATGATATGCAGATTGGCTGGAGCAATATTGCCAAGAAGAGCGCATTGGAGACAATGAACGCCAAAGAAATGAAGCAGTATTGGAAGGATGCATTCCAGGGCTACTTCGTAACTTACGAGGGCATGAGCGAGGCTGATGCTGCAGCTGCTGCCGCTGAGGAGATTCAGGATGGTTACTTTACTAACTATGACTCTGATGCAACTACTGATTGGTACAAGGAAATTTATCGTACAGGTTTGTCTACCGACCATCAGATTTCTATCAATGGTGGTAATGATCGCACTAAGTTCTTCACCAGCTTTGGTTACAACAAGGTTGATGGTACTGTAAAGGGTAGTTCTTTCCAGCGTTATAGCGGTCGCTTGAACTTGGAACATAAGGTTACAGATTGGTTCAAGGTTTCCGCTAAGCAGATGTTGGCATTTACCGAGCAGGCAGGTTTCCGTGACCAGAGCGATCAGGCTCAGGGCTTCGGTACCACAGCTCCTATGTCTGTATTGTTCTCTATGGACCCTACAGCTCCTGTTAAGAACGAGGATGGTACTTACAATGCAAAAGCTTCATTCTCATCAAATGTTACCAACCCTAACATGATGTTTGGTCAGGAAGGTGGTGCGTATGCTGAGACATTGGATTCTGAGTTGATGCGTAGCTTAACTAACGTAGAGGGTGAAATCAAGTTGCCTTTCGACTTGACCTTGCGTTCTATCTTTGGTTTCGACTATATGAGCAACAACACTCGTGAGTTCTGGGCTCCAGCCAGTGGTAATGGTAATTCTGTAAACGGTATGGGTCAGCGTTGGAACTATACCAGCAAGACTCTTACTTCTTCTACCACTTTGAACTATGCTCATGCATTTGGCAAGCACAATCTCGGTGCCATGGTAGGTTTCGAGAGCGAGAAGCGAACCTTGATGATGTTGACTGCTTCTGCTCACAACTACTCTACATTCAAGCTCCCAGAGCTCTCTAATGGCCAGGCTAATAACAATGCCAGTGCCACTTATTGCGCAGCTATGCTCTCATGGTTGGGTAGCGTAAACTACAACTATGACAACAAGTATTACTTGTCAGCAAGCTATCGTCGTGATGGCTCTTCTCGTCTTTCTGCCGATAACCGCTGGTCAGACTTCTTCTCTGTATCTGGTGCATGGCGTATCAGCGGTGAGAAGTTCTTGGAGGGCAATGACTTGTTCAGCGACTTGAAGCTCCGTGTTTCTTATGGTACCAATGGTAACTTGCCTACAGACTATTATGGCTATATGGGCACATACGCTACCACTGGTGGTTATGGTTCTGAGCCAGGTATCTACTGGGCAAACATCTCTAACCCTAAGTTGGGCTGGGAGAAGTCTCACAACTTCAACGTTGGTTTGGACTGGACTCTCTATAATCGCGTAACTCTTACATTCGATTATTATAACAAGCTCACCAAGGACTTGCTCTTTGAGATGCCTACGTCATACGTAACAGGTTTCGATAGCTATTGGAACAACATTGGCGAGTTGAAGAACCAAGGTCTTGAGTTCTCTGTTAGCTCACAGAATATCCGCACCAAGGACTTCTCTTGGACCACAGACTTCAACATCACCAAGCAGAGCATCAAGGTGAACAAGTTGCCTAATGGTGATGATGTACAGTATGGTGACGGTAACATGTATATCCTCCGCGAGGGTGAGTCTATGCACTCATTCTACTTGCCAAAGGCTAAGGGCGTAAACTCTGAGACTGGTTTGATGGAGTTCTGGGTAGACCCTGAGGATGAGTCAAAGGGTGTAACTGAGTACTACAGCCAAGCAGGCAAGACTATTGTGGGCAAGGGTGTACCTGACTGGGTAGGTGGTATCACCAATACCTTCCGCTACAAGGACTTCGACCTCTCATTCATGATTTCATATCAGTTTGGTGCCGACTTATTCGATTATCCAGGTTACTTCTTGACTTACAGTGACGGTGTTCGTGTAGGTTCATTCAATGTAACTAAGAATGTAGCAGGCAACTATTGGCAGAAGCCAGGTGACCAGACTGAGTTTCCACGTCCTATCTACGGCAACCCATATCGTTCAGATAAGTTCTCTTCTCGTGAGATTATCTCTACCGATAACATCCGCATGCGTGATATCACTGTGGGCTGGACCATTCCTTACTTCAAGAAGTATATTAGCAACTTGCGCCTCTACTTCCGCGCAACTAATCCATTCTTGATTTACAATGCAGCCAAGGATTTGGATCCAGACGTAGACATCAATGGTTATCGTCAGACCGATACTCCTACAACACGTCAGTTCTTGTTCGGTCTTAACTTTAGTTTTTAATTAATTCATAGGAATACAGGATATGAAAAAAATATATTTAGTATTAGGCATTGCCGCTAGCATGGTGTTCTCATCATGCAGCGACTTCCTTGACAGAGAGCCATCCACTCAGCTGCCTACAGAGTCTGCCATCACCACAACAACAGACTTGCGCAACGCCATCAATGGTATTGGCTACGTCCTTTCTGATGGTCGTATGACATACGCGTCAGAGTTCAACTTCTTTGCTGATACACGTACCAATCAGTTCAAGGTAATTAAGGACAACAACCAGTTGGGTGAAGTTAGATTGTATCTCTACAATGCTAATGGCGACTTCAACGACTATGCCTACCAGTATTTTTACATGGCATTGGGTAATGTAAATAGTGCTTTGCAGTCAATCGACAAAGGTCAGGTAGAAGGTGATGCTGATGAGATTAACGACTATAAGGGCCAGCTCTTGGCTTGGCGTGGTATGCTCCATTTCGACTTGGCTCGTATGTTCTGCCACATCCCTACAACAGTAGAGAATCCAGCTAACGAACTTGGCTTGGTCATCTCTGACCAGGTGTTTGACAAGGACTATAAGGGCACTCGTAAGAATCTGAGTGAGACTTACGATTTTATCATCAAGCAGTTTACGGATGCTCTTCCTTTGTTGGCAAAGAAGTCAGATAATGGTTATTTCAACTATTATGCAGCTCTCGGTCTTCGTGCTCGTGCTTACCTCTACAAAGGTCAGTATAATGAGGCATTAGCAGATGCACAGGAGATTATCAACAGCGGTGCTTACAAGATGTTGACTCGTGACAACTACGTGGATGCTTGGAGCAAGGAAGCTGCTAATGAGACCATCCTTGAGTTTGTACAGACAGAGAAATACAACCAGCAGCGTTATGCTCCTGGCTACTATTGCGATGCTTCTGGCTATGCTGAGAATGGATTCGATACAGATGGTTTCTTGTATAAGTATCTCGCTAGCCATCCAAAGGATGTACGCTCTGGTTTGATTAAGGATCAGACAAGTGCTAAAGCTTCTGGTTATTATCCAAACAAGTATCCAGGACGCAATGGTAATCTCTATGTAAACAACCCTAAGTTGCTTCGTCTCTCTGAGATTTACTTGATTGCAGCCGAGGCTCAGTGGCATCTTGACAATGCAGGTTCTTACGACTTGACCAAGACAAGTGCTGATGCAGCTCAGTATATCAATGCTATCGACGAGAATCGTATCGAGGGTTATCAGGACAAGGCATCTGTTACTCTTGAGGATATCCTCAACGAGTATGTCATTGAGATGTTCTGCGAGAACCAGATTGCATTTGCTTACTGGCGTAATCACCAGAGTGTTATGAATCAAGCTCAGAAGGAGATTAAGTATAATGACTACAACACCATTATGGCTATTCCTCAGCGTGAGATTGATTACAATAAGGCACTCCAGCAGAACCCTGAGTACTAAATCTTAGACATAGATTTAGCAATACATGTATAATATAAGGTGTGCCCACCGTGCCGCTCCATCCTTTCGAGCAGCCGTGGACACACCTTTTTTCTTTCCGTCATTTATCACTTTTCTCCCCATTTCCTTGCATCATTCAAAAGAAAATCGTATCTTTGCAGCAAAAAGGAATTATGCCAACAATATTTATCTTTTTCGGCTTTAGGTTCATGTTCTATTCGAACGATCATACTCCCATCCACGTTCATGTTATCAAGGATGGGAACGAGGCAAAATACAATGTGTCTCCTATACGGCAAGTCTACAATCATGGATTCAAGAAACATGATATTGCCTTGATAGAATCTATAATCTCTGAAAATGAAGAAGTGATTATTGACAGGTGGAAAGAATATTTTAATCAAAAATAAATGTATTATGGAGCAGTACAGAATAAGTAAGGTTTGGGTGGATGATGCCCATATTTGGGCTGAGACACAAAATGGATGGAAGGCTAATTATCCATTCAGCCATTGGAGTAAGTTGGCTAATGCATCTCCTAAGCAGCGTAAAGATTTCGTACTCAGCAGATACGGCATTCATTGGCCAGAAATAGATGAAGACTTGTGTTTCGAAGGCTTGTTTGCAGATGCCGGCTTCTGTAAGCCAACAGAATCCGAAGACAAAATATATTATCAAGCACCATGCTAATCTAAAAAGGTGTGCCCACCGTGCCGCTCCATCCATCGAGCAGCCGTGGGCACACCTT
>URLG01000079.1 GCA_900548535.1 Candidatus Segatella intestinihominis
TCTCACGGAGGAAGATGTCATGATCTGAATATAAGAATTTCTTGATGACAGGGAAGATGTTCTCTGTCGTTACTCCAATATTACCTTTCTGTGCCATAATATTTGTACGTTTTTAATTGTTTTACTTTTTATTTTCTTTGAAAACGCACTATACAAATAGCGTGCCAAAAAGGTTATTTCACTCTGCAAACCCTGATTCCTATCTGTACAGGATGCTTCTGCATGTACTGATAGAGCGTCATGGGTTCATCGATCACTTTCTTGTGAATGCTGCTGGCATTGAGCAGATGCAGTCCGTCCTTGTGCCAGGAGGCGATGCCTATGTGGGTGGTGTCGAGTCCCTTCTTATTGGTGATGATGGCGATGATGTCACCATCTTTGATGGTATTGCGGAAGAGTTGGGTATTGGATATCTTCCCTTTTGGGATATAGCGATAACTCTCGCCACTGACACTCTGCTCCAACTTTCTGATGCCCGTTCTCCACTCTGGATGGGCTGTCAGCATTTTATAGCTTGATATGTGCGTACTCATCCAGTTGACATTCACTTTCTGCACGGCAGTAAAGGGAGGATTGGGGGAGATGTTCTTCACGATGCCCTCTTTCTCATTGTCATCCATCCATACAGTGAAATAGTGCTGGCGCTTAACGTATGACACTTCGCCACCAATATATCTCACGTGTTTCAGATGATTGCAATAGGCTGTAAAGGAAGTCTCATGGTTATGAGCGCACATCGTGAGTGCGGTTACCATCTCCACATAGGTGGTGCAGTCCAACTGACGGGTATTCACGATGAGGTGTTCTGCAGCCGTCTTGTCCAAGGTACCGCCTACGTATGGCACGCCAGCAAACTTCTTTCCAAACCAAAGCATCCAGCTGGCAGGCTTCTGTTTCAACTGCGAAGCCTCCTTCAGCAAGCTGACTATCATGATGCTGTCTTGCTTCTCATAAAGGGTGCCGGCATATAATGGGCTCATGGCGAGCAGCCAAACGGCACATATTAATAATAGTTTCTTCATTAGCTTATCAATGATTGCGCTTTCTACCAAAGTTCACGCCCACATATACATTGATGGACCCAAAGGAATTGTTGGTAGAAAACTGTGACTTCTTATAATTATAGGAATGGATGATGGCGCTCATTCCGGCATACCACCTGGTGTTGTTCCATACCAATCCAAAGCGACCGATACCATCCACATTGACATTCTTGAAATCGAAATTCTTAAAATCAAAATGCTCGCCTTCCACATCCGAACTAGACTGATTATAAGCCAAGCCCATAGAGAGCGAGAAATCAAAGAGCCAGTTCTTGGCAAACACCCAGTTGTAGGCGTAGCCACAGCTCACATTCACATCGCTATACTTCACCTG
This sequence comes from Candidatus Segatella intestinihominis, assembly GCA_900548535.1. GTDB lineage: Bacteria > Bacteroidota > Bacteroidia > Bacteroidales > Bacteroidaceae > Prevotella > Prevotella intestinihominis. The sequence goes on from URLG01000079.1 coordinate 1,378, forward strand.
CGAGAACATCAAGCTGCTATCTATCTTTGCACTTGGCTCGTGAGTGCCATCTGGGTTCAATCGGCTATCCACCAAATCGGAAAGTTTATCCCAATCCACCTCCAACTTATGGCGAGTATATCCGATGCCAAGCAGCATGGTTCCTGCACTTCTTCGCTGCACGGTGCTCTGCGCATAAGCCGCTGGATAAGAGAACTTACGATGATTTAAGATATAGTAAAGGTTGAAGCCCTTGATGCTCGACTTAAAACCATCGAATGGAGCCTTAAGCATGGCAGAAGTATTGATATCATCTCCCAGTTTCATTCGCTCGATATGATAGTCGTTACCAGTCTGACGCCAGAACAAGTCTACCCCTAGCATACTGCTGTAGAGGCTCAAGTCAAGCTCCTTCTTACTGGTATGATGGTCACTGGCATTGATGTGTTTCAAGTCGAACGTATAGCCCAAGAACACCCATCGCCATCCCAAGTAAGGTCCTAGACGCCAAGACATATCTGGAGCAAAGGTGATGCTCTGCCCTTCCTTGTTGCGAAGGGTGTAAAGCTCGTAGGTATTCGTATTTTGCAACATCACGGTATAGTTGTAATGCTGGTCTTCGATATAAGCCGACTCCGTGATATTAAACTCTCGGAAGAATCCCGTAAACACCTTGCCCACTCGATGGAAGAAAGTCTTTTTATGGCGAGCCCTTACCAAGCTATCTGGCGAATTGTGCTTGAACATGGAAGAATTGAACAGCGTAGATACCAACGAAGAGTCCTGGGGCACAGACACGTCAATTCGCCCTTCCGCCATCATCGGCAGCAGGGCGAACAAAATCATCATCCATAAAACCCAAAATCTCTTCATCACTCCCAAGCAAGAATGTTAATTCATAATGATCATTTTATATCAACCTTAATTTTTCCACAGCACTCGGTCTAGCACCCAGTTCACTGGTGTAGCCGAGATACTGGTACAATCGCAACTGCCAATGCCCTGCAGATGCTCTATCACATGCTTAATCATAGGCAACTGCACATAAGGAGGATTAGGCACTGTGATGCTCTGGCGTCCCTCACTGGTTATCAGCACGATAGGTTCGTATGTAAACACAGAGAATGACAAGGATCCCTTCTCTCCAATCACCTCGATACAGTCTTCCTTGGCACTCTCGTGTCCCACAAAGCACCAACTGCCCGACCCCGGAATGCCACTCTCAAAGAAGAAGCAAGCCGATACAGTATCCTCTGCCTTATACAGATTAGCCCTATTGGCAGGATAGCCATGGGCACGGGTAATCACACCAAAGAGATTCTGCAAGAGATCTATCTGATGAGGAGCCAAATCATAGAAATAACCACCACCGGCAATGTCTGGCTGCAATCGCCAAGGCATCTCCTTCCCACTCTTGCCATCTAGGTCACGAGGGGGCACAGAGAATCTCACCTGTACATTCACTACATTGCCTATCATACCATTCTCGATAATTTCCTTTACCTTCTGGAAATAAGGCAGATAACGACGATAGTATGCTACAAAGCATGGCACTCCCGTCTGCTCGCTGATACGATTGATGCGGATGCAGTCGTTATAGCTGGCTGCCAATGGCTTCTCAATATATACAGGTTTGCCTGCACGCATAGCCATGATGGCAAAGGTGGCATGCGAAGATGGCGGTGTGGCGATGTAGATGGCATTGACATCCGGATCGTCAATGAGCTCCTGGGCATCTGTATACCACTTGCGTATATGATGACGCTCGGCATAGCCTCGAGCCTTGTTTTCACTACGACTCATCACTGCCACCACCTGAGAGCCTTCCACCTCGTTAAAGGCTGGGCCACTCTTCTTCTCGGTTACCTCTCCGCAGCCGATAAATCCCCAATTAATCTGTTTCATTTGTGTCTAACTCCTAACTTAAAACTCCTAACTCTTAAAGTTACTCTCCTGCGAGCGACTTGTTGATCTGGTCGATATAGTCGAGCACCTCGTCACGCCCCATCTTCTTCTCACTACTAGTGATGAAGTAAGGTGGCAGTTCCTCCCAGCGGTCTTCCAAGGCATGCATCCACTTCTCGGCATTCATGCGAGCCTTAACAGGGCCCAACTTATCTGCCTTGGTAAAGACGATGCAGAAAGGCACACCACTCTCGCCTAGCCAGTCTACAAACTCACGGTCTATCTGCTGCTGGTCATGGCGCACATCAATGAGCACAAAGACATTGGCCAGCTGAGGACGCTGCAAGATATAGCTGCTTATCATCTGCTCCAACTGTTTCTGCACAGTCTTGCTACGCTTGGCAAATCCGTAACCAGGAAGGTCTACCAGATACCATTCGTTATTGATAATGAAGTGATTGATAAGCAATGTCTTACCCGGTGTGGCTGAAGTTTTAGCCAAGCCCTTGTGGTTGCACAGCATATTGATAAGACTAGACTTACCCACATTACTACGACCGATGAATGCATACTCGGCCTTGTTATCTTTTGGACACATGCTCACTCTTGGAGCGGACAGTGTAAATTCTGATTTCTTTATTTCCACCGTTTCTATATAATTATGAATAAATAATTAAGAATGAATAATTGACAGTTTTGCTATAAACTATCCACTATCATCTATAACCTAACACTCTACCCTTCTATTTCGGCAAGTTCAAGCCAGCGCATTTCCTTTTCGTCCAGCTCGTCCTTGATTTCTGGCAGTCGCTTGCTCTTCTCGGTCAGTTCTTCTACCGATAAGTTGCCACTACAGAGTTCCTCTTCCAGTTTTTTCTGCTCGGCAGTCAAAGCCTCAATATCCTTGGATAGCTGTTCGTATTCACGCTTTTCCTTATAGCTCATCTTGCGTCGGTTCTCGTGATTGGCATCACGCTTGGCTGTGCCCGTAGCCTCGTCGGATGATGCACCATTGACAGTAGCCGTAGCCGACTTGCCCGATGCCGAACCTGCCGACTTGCTAGCAGCTGCCTCATCCTTGGCTTGCAAACGGCTCCACTCTCGGTATTGCGTGTAGTTGCCAGGGAAGTCTTGTATCTCGCCCTCGCCCTTGAACACCAAAAGATGGTCCACCACCTTATCCATAAAGTAGCGGTCATGGCTCACCACGATGACGCAGCCCGGGAAGTCTTGCAGATACTCTTCCAATACTTGGAGTGTCTGGATGTCCAAGTCATTGGTAGGCTCATCCAGCACCAGGAAGTTAGGATTTCGCATCAGCACCGTACATAGGTAGAGTTTGCGCTTCTCTCCTCCACTGAGCTTATACACATAGTTGTGCTGCTCCTCAGGCGTGAAGAGGAAGAATTGCAGAAACTGCGATGCCGTCATGTGCTTGCCACCACCCAGATCTATGTAGTCGGCAATGTCGGTTATCACATCTATCACCTTCTGGTCCTCACGGAATTTCAGTCCCTCCTGCGAGAAATAGCCAAAGCGAACGGTCTCGCCTATGTCAAATTTGCCCGCATCAGGTTGCACCTCACCCAACAACATCTTGATAAAGGTCGACTTGCCCGTACCATTATTACCCACGATGCCCATCTTCTCAAAGCGGGCAAAGTTATAATAGAAATTATCCAATATCACCTTCTTCTGTCCGCGATCATCAAATGTCTTGCTCACATACTGGCATTCGAATATCTTCGAACCAATATATACGGTAGATGCCTTGAGCCTAACCTGTCGGTCTTCGATGCGTTGCTTAGCCACCTTCTCCAGTTCATAGAAGGCCTCCTCACGGTATCTCGCCTTATGACCACGAGCCTGAGGCTGTCGGCGCATCCAGTCCAGCTCCCTACGATAGAGATTCTTACTGTGCTGAATTTCGGCACGGAGATTGTCCATGCGCTCCTGTCGCTTCTCCAGATAATAGGCGTAATTGCCACGATAGGTATAAATGGTCTGGTCATCCAGTTCCAATATCGTATTGCACACCTTGTCCAGGAAGAATCGGTCGTGCGTTACCATGAAGATGGTCTTGTTGCCTCTGTTCAGATAGCCCTGCAACCACTCTATCATCTCCAAGTCCAGGTGGTTGGTAGGCTCATCGAGCATCAGGAAATCGGGTTCCGTGATGAGTACGTTGGCTAGAGCCACACGTTTCTGTTGACCGCCACTGAGCTGTCCCATGGGCTGTTCCAAGTTGGTGATGTGAAGCTGCGTCAGTATCTGCTTGGCACGGAGCACCTTCTCCGGGTCACCCTCATGATTGAAGCATGCATCGAGCACGCTCTCCTCTGGGTCAAACTTAGGAGATTGCTCCAAGTAACCTATCTTCAAGTCGCGGCGATAGATGATGTCACCGCTCTCATGTCCCTCCTTACCGGTGAGTACAGACATCAAGGTTGACTTGCCCGTGCCATTGCGCGCCACGAGTCCCACCTTCTGTCCCTCAGCGATAGAGAAGGAAATATGGTCGAAAAGAACCTGTGCACCAAACCTTTTGGTGAGGTTTTGAACGTCTAAATACGGTATTTGAGTAGCCATTATTAAAATTTTTGTGCAAAGATACCGAAAATATTTGGCAGAAACAAATTTTTTAATTATCTTTGCACACGAAAATATCAAACAAAGTTGTGTTTCCTTCTTCGAAACGCGACATCATCATAAGAAAATCATATAATATACAATATAATATAATGTATAGCAAAGAAGAATTACAAGCAAAGAGTGTCGTTCAGTTGAAAGACATTGTAAAGGAGATTGGCGCCAAGATTAAGTCGGGCGACAACAAGGAGACTATCATTTATACCATCCTTGACAAGCAGGCAGAAACATCAGCTCAGCCTGCTGCCAAGCGTAAGCGTACACGCATCGCTGCCAAGAAGGAGGATCGCGTGTACAGTGTGAACGGCATCGAAGGCGAAAACTTTGACGTGCAGAAGCACCAGGTTACAGGTCCTAACGAGGCTACCCCTAACCATCCTACTGCCAGCGAAATTAGCATGGAGACAGCATCAAGCAAGGCCCCTGAAGAGGAGCCAACATTATTTAGCTTCGCAGAACAGCAGGCACAGGCCAAACAAAAGGAAGTCGAGGAGAAAGCTGCCCAAGAAGCAGCAGCAAAGGCAGCCGACCCACTGGCAGCCTTCCCTAAGCACCGTGGACGCAAGAGCAAGGCAGAGCTAGAAGCTATCGCAGCTGCCAAAGCAGCAGCTATCAAGAAACAGCAAGAAGAGATGCAGAAGGCTGCCAAAGCAGAAGCCAAGCAGAACGAGACTCAGACTGAGGAGCAGCCTGAAGCTGAAGCTAACTCAACCACCCCTACCACAGAAGAGCATACTTTCATCCCAGAGGAGCAGTTTGCCAATAACACCAATACAGGCGACGACGACAAGCAAGAACTCCTGGCTCAATTGCAAGCTAAGATGGAAGCTCACAATAACAATAATAATAACAACATCCCTACTGAAGATACAGAAGAAGCTCCTGCACAGGAAAGCACTCCTGCCGCTGCTCCTGCACCAAAGGCCGCTGCCACCACTACCGATGGCGTGGACCAAGACGGCGCATGGATGGGCGATCCAGGCGATGGCACAGACTTCATCACCGTGGTAGACATCCCTATCGAAGACCAAGCTGCCATTCCAACAGTCGACATCTTCGACCGTCCGGTTAGCAATGCGCCACAAGCAGCCCATGCTCCGCAAGCCAACGAAGTAGCAGCTCAAGCAGCCAAGAACGAGCCAGCTTATGACTTCTCGGGCATCGTGAAATCATGCGGTGTGCTCGAAGTAATGCCTGATGGATACGGATTCCTTCGCAGCAGCGACTTCAACTATCTCTCATCTCCTGACGACGTATATGTATCAGTAAATCAAGTGAAGCGTTATGGCTTGAAGACTGGTGACGTAGTAGAGTGCCAGGTTCGTCCACCACACGAGGGCGAGAAGTACTTCCCACTCACCAGCATCGAGAGCATCAACGGACGTGAGCCTTCAGAGGTACGCGACCGCATCCCATTCGAGCACCTTACTCCTCTCTTCCCAGACGAGAAGTTCAATCTCTGTGGCGATCGTCGCACAGCCAACCTCAGCACACGTATTGTAGACCTCTTCTCTCCTATCGGTAAAGGTCAGCGTGCGCTCATCGTAGCTCAGCCTAAGACTGGTAAGACCATCTTGATGAAGGATATCGCCAATGCTATCGCAGCCAACCACCCAGAGGCTTACTTGATGATGTTGCTCATCGACGAGCGCCCAGAGGAGGTTACCGATATGGCTCGCACTGTAAATGCCGAGGTTATCGCATCTACATTCGATGAGCCTGCCGAGCGCCACGTCAAGATTGCCGGCATCGTATTGGAGAAGGCTAAGCGCATGGTTGAATGCGGCCACGATGTAGTCATCTTCCTCGACTCTATCACCCGTCTGGCCCGTGCCTACAACACTGTGGCTCCTGCTTCTGGCAAGGTATTGACCGGTGGTGTGGATGCCAATGCCCTACAGAAGCCTAAGCGCTTCTTCGGTGCAGCTCGTAACATCGAGGGTGGCGGTTCGCTCACCATCATCGCTACTGCCCTCATCGATACAGGTAGCAAGATGGACGAGGTCATCTTCGAGGAGTTCAAGGGTACAGGTAACATGGAGTTGCAGCTCGATCGCTCACTCAGCAACAAGCGCATCTTCCCAGCAGTCAACTTGGTAGCTTCTTCTACCCGTCGCGACGATCTCTTGCAAGACAAGACCACACTGGATCGTATGTGGATTTTGCGCAAGTACATCTCCGACATGAACCCTATCGAGGCGATGAACACCATCCATCGCAGCATGCAGAACACTCGCAACAACGACGAGTTCCTGCTCTCAATGAATTCGTAATTACACATTATATTATATATATAAATCCCAGCTTGCCCACAGGCGAGCTGGGATTTTCGTTGATACATATCAAGAAATGCATATTACATTAATATTTCTTAGCAGAAGATGCTGATATTAGATAAATTTTTGTTAACTTTGCACTCGAAAAGATTGAGATAACACATTAATAACATTAAAAGACTTTAAAAAGATTATGATGACTATTTTTACTTTGGCATTCGCCGCAGTTATGTTTTCAGGTATGGTATTCTGCATGGGCATGTTCTTGAAGCATGTAGTAAGCTCTATCCCAGAAGTGACAGACATTAACCATCGCATGTGCTTGAGCAAGTAAGAATAGCAATATTCTATCAAATATAAATAGCGGGATGCTTCCTATAAGTATAGGTAATGCATCCCGCTATTGTTTTAAAGACAAGTCCTTTCCTACTTGGAGGTATCAACCTTAGATACGCCCTCCTTCTCCACCTCTTTCATCAGCTTGTCGTAATATTTATCGAGAAGTGCCAGCAAAGGCGCAGAATCTTCCTTTTTAGCAGCCTTCATATACTTCTCCAGATAAGGCACCTTACCCGTTAAGTCCTTATTACCACCATCATAAAATTCAAGCATACTGGCTATGGCGTAACGAAACATATCCCTGGAAAAATCAGCAGAGTCTGTAACCAGTGCTGCCTCACAGCAGCCTGCGATATAAGCCACAGCGTATGGATAATACTTTTCCGTAAAGAGTTGCGCCTCCTCCTTACCGATGGTAATATGCACCAAATCTGTTACAGCCGACCAGTTCATAATATACTGTGCCGCATTATCCATCTTGTCAGCAGAAAGCAAATGTCCCAAATAATATTGGACCATCTTCAGGGCATCAGCCTTATGCGCCTTGCACTCATCAGGCGTCTTGAATTCTATCATTTCAGGCAGATCAGCGATGCCATCCTCTTGTTCCTTGCTCAATTTTTCCTGTAAATCTCTTGTCTCCTGAGCCTTTTGCATCTGTCCATTGCCCTCATAGAAATCAGCAAGATAATCTAACTCACGGATATATGAGTCATCATGTTCGCCATATAAGTTCTTGTAAATACTCAATGCGCGAAGCTCATACTTCACAGCATCGGCATACTGCTTGACAAGCGAACAGTTTTCCGCCACATGAAATAAGATAACCGCCATACTCTCATCATTCTGCTGACGTTTCTCATACCTAGAAAGAGCCTCCTTGCTATATTTCAACGCAGTTTCATAATCGGGCCTATCTGCAGTGGACAAATAAAACGCATAATTATCAAGCATCAAGATGTAGTTTACATTATTTGTATCTTGATTCTGTTCCCAATTATCCAAAGCCGCCTTTGCCGCCTTGATAGCATTGTCACTATCCTTCATGCGGAAATAACAACGAGCTTGGAAACGAAGATTGGCAAAATAAAGACTGTCTTTCTCGTCCAATAGAGCTTTCTGCTTGTGTAGCACCTCTACGCACTTCTTGTAATTTTCCCTATCATAAAGCTGCTGAGCCATCGAGTCCATCTTTAGGATAGAATTCTTGTCTTGTGCCTGCACTGCAAGAGGCAGAAACAAGAGCAGCGACAATGTAAGCTTCAATAATTGTTTCATATTCCAGTATTTTTGTTAGTTGTTATATTCTCCTGCAAATATAGGAAGAAATCTCGAAACTTCCAAGCTTTTTCTCTAAAAATGATACGACTGTGTAGATATTTAACAGAAATCATTTGGAAAAGCCATCAGAAAGAAGTAATTTTGCACCTACAAACAAATCAATAACAAAATAACTACTTTACAAATGAAAAGAAACTATTTGATGGGCTTAACCCTGTTATTCGGAATGACACTCGCCCCTAGCGCATCGGCTAGCGCCCAATGCTGCCAAGAAGGTGTCTATACCCAAGACTATAGCAACCAGCCAAAACTGGTGAAGGCTGCACAGAAATGGTACAAGAAAGGCAAATGGCGCAATGGCTTCAAGAAGGCAGATGCCCACAGCAGTGTGAATCTCGTAGACTTCTACCTGCAATATCAGAAGAACCCAGAGCAGTGGAAAGCCCTCTTCGACTTTCTTGCCAAGACTGACCTTCTCACCATCTCCAAGGGCAAGCACCCTATCCCAGGTTCCGACCTCGTAGTAAGTGTAGAAGATAGCAATAACCAACCTTTGGAGAAGCGCTCCTCCGAGAGCCACTATAAGCATATCGACTTCCAATATGTAGTAAAGGGTGTAGAGCGTTTCGGCATCATCGACCAATATACAAGCAAACCTAATTGCGAGTATCGTCCCGACGTGATTCATTACGATTACGACAAGGCTCGCACTCGCTTTTACGACAGCACTCCCGATAAGTTCTTCATATTCTTCCCAGGAGATTGGCACATCGCCAAGATCAACAACGACACCAATGACCAGACTATCCGCGTCATTGTAATCAAAGTAGATTATAAGGATTGATATTTCATACTCTTGCCCAAACAACCTGTCAAGCATTCTCCATTTTGATAGTCATAGGTGGCTATGATGCCTGCCTCTGTAGAAGCATAGGTATTTTTATCTCCATTCAGCAATCATCTTTGTAGCTAAGCTGTAGTTTCTTTGCCATAGGCTCCCTAGTCGATGGACTATGCCATGTGTATATACACGATGTGTAGACGCCCACCGCAGTCTCTATCTGAACATGATTTGAAATTTTCCAGGTTTCTACAGGTCAGAAGAAACGTTAAGCAAACGTCTTCAATTTAAAATAGTGCCAAACCACCAATTAGCGCCAGCATCTCATTGCCAGCAATCGGATAGTATGACGCTACGAAATTAATAAAAACTTTCGGGATGAGCAAATATTTGCGTGCTTTTCTGATATAATATTGGTATTTTATTTTAAAAACAAAATTCAATTTTCCTTTCACCTTTTGCATTTATTGCTTATTATTAGCGTATTGCGGTGAAAGGAGATATTTTTTCTATTCATAAGCCAATACACTGTGAAAGTAGAGACCAACCGCTATAAATATAGAGAATAATGGTTGTAGTTGTAGGACATAACGACTATAGTTCCACATTATATTACCGAGAAGCCCTAGAATTACACATCTTACGGCGACCGCCACACAATCTTTTGACGGCCGTCGCACAATCTTACGGCGACCACCGTGCAATCTTTTGGCGGTCGTCAAAAGACATACGGAAAGCATTCTTTGCACCATAAGACCGTACACTTTGCACCATAAGACCGTACACTTTGCACCATAAGACCGTACATCTTGAATCTAATAACCGTACAATACTACCCTTCGGGAAACAGAAAAAGTCCCTTCACCACAAGCATCTGATAATCATGCCAGTTAGCTCCCAGGTGAATGGACTTTGATAATAGAATTCTATTTTATGATTCTATCAAACATTGACAGATAATCCACCTCAATGGCAGATAATCCACCTCATATTAATAGAACTTGAAGTAGTTGCGAGCATTGTTGTAAGAGATGTCCTCTACCATGCGAGAGAGGCTCTCCATGTCGTTAGGAA
>URLG01000080.1 GCA_900548535.1 Candidatus Segatella intestinihominis
GTTGCCAGTGGTTAACTTCGCTGCCGGTGGTGTGGCTACTCCAGCTGATGCTGCCTTGATGATGCAGCTTGGTGCTGAGGGTGTATTCGTAGGCTCTGGAATCTTCAAGAGCGGTAACCCTGCTAAGCGTGCACAGGCTATCGTAAAGGCTGTTACCAACTACAATGACCCTAAGATGCTGGCTGAGTTGAGCGAGGACCTCGGTGAGGCAATGGTTGGTATCAACGAGCAGGAGATAGCTTTGCTGATGGCAGAGCGTGGAAAGTAATTGCGATGAGAATAGCAGTATTAGCTTTACAAGGTGCCTTTGCTGAGCATCGCCAGAAACTGGCTCAGCTGGGCGTGGATAGTTTCGAGATTCGCCAGTTGAAGGATTGGGACCAGCCAAAGGATGGCTTGATTATTCCGGGTGGTGAGAGTACCACTCAGGCGAAGCTCTTGAATGAACTGGGATTGATGGAGCCTGTGAAGGAGGCGATTGCTGCCGGCTTGCCTGTTTATGGAACCTGTGCCGGTTTGATTCTTCTTGCCAAGAAGATAGAGGGCGAACCTAGCCATCGCATTGCTTCGATGGATATCACGGCTTTGAGAAATGCCTATGGTCGCCAGTTGGGCAGCTTCTACATCGAGGCTCCGATGAAGGGCATCGAGGGAAATATCCCTATGACTTTCATCCGTGCCCCTTATATTAAAGAGGTGTGGGGAGATGCTGAGGTCTTGGCGGAAGTAGATGGTAAGATTGTGGCTGCCCGCCAGGGTAAACAGCTGGTTACAGCCTTTCATCCCGAATTGAACGAAAGCCTGGAGATTCATAAGTATTTTCTAGTGATGTGCAAGTAATGTAATGCGGAATTATATTTCGTGGATTCATATTATAAAAGCAAAAAGCCTTGCGGATTCCGCAAGGCTTTTTGCTTTTATATTTTATTCATTCTGAAAGTTCTTTTTATAACAACTCAGGAAGCTGGAAGAGTTTCACGCTGTTGCTGCCCTTGATGAGAATGTAATGGTCGTGAGGCTGGTTCGCCTTGAGTGCTTCCTTCACTTCCTCTACATTCTGGAACTTGCGGTAGCTGCATGGAATATCCTTGAACTCATCGCCTACCAGCCATACGTTGTCAAGACCGGCTGCTTGCAACTGGTCAACGACCTTTTGATGCTCTTCGTGGCTCACGGCTCCGAGCTCGCCCATCTGTCCGAGAATCGCCATCTTGTTAGGCACATCCATCAAGCGGAAGTTCTCGATGGCGGCTGCCATGCTCGATGGGTTGGCATTGTAGGCATCTACCACCAACTTGTTGTGCTGGGTCTCCTCTAGCTGCGAACGGTTGTTGCTAGGGATGTAGCTTTCCAAGGCGTGGTCTATCTGCTGAGGCTTTACGTCGAAATGCAGACCGATGGTGATGGCGGCAAGCATGTTGTCGATGTTGTAAGAGCCGATAAGATGAGTCTGTACCTCATGCCAGTCGAAGCTCTCTGTACGCCAGCGGAACTTGAGAAATGGTGCGCAAGAGATAACTTCGCCCCAGACATCACACTCCTCGTCATTGCCGTAAGTGATGAGCCGGTTGATGTTGCGCTCCTCTGCCATTTGCATCAAGTGCTCATTGTCAGCATTGATGAATACAAGGGCATTGTGGGCGGAGAGGAAGTCGTAGAGCTCGCCCTTGGTCTTCTTTACGCCCTCAAAGCTGCCAAATCCCTGCAAGTGGGCTCTGCCTACGTTGGTTATCATGCCGCAAGTAGGCTCCACGTAGGTAACGAGTTTCTCGATGTCGCCAGGATGAGAGGCTCCCATCTCCACGACGGCAATCTCGTGCTCACTGCTCAGACGGAAGAGAGTCTTAGGTACGCCCACGTCATTATTGAAGTTGCCCTGGGTGAACATCACGTTGTATTTCTCGCCCAATACGGCAGAAACCAATTCCTTGGTAGTGGTCTTGCCGTTGGTGCCAGTGATGCCTACCACTGGGATATCGAAGTGGCGGCGATGCTCACGAGCCAATTCCTTGAAGGTGGTGAGGCAATCCTCCACGAGGATATATCGCTCATCGCCCTCCTTGGCATATTCTTTTTCATCAACAATCACATAGGCACAGCCTTTCTCCAAAGCCATGTCGGCAAACTTGTTGCCATCAAACGATGCGCCCTTCAAAGCCAGGAAGATGCTGCCCTTTGGGCAGTCGCGGCTGTCAGTGGTAATCACTGGGTGCGCTTGGTAAATCTGATAGAGTTCTGAAATATCCATAGTCTATAACTGTTATTTTGGGTGCAAAAGTAATCTAAATTATGGACATAACAAACAATTTTCCCAAAAAATGATGGTAATCTCGAATATTCTTTCTATTTTTGCAGAAATATTCGATGAATCTTTAGAAAGTGAGGTCGGAATGGGTATCAGAGATGAAAGAGAAAAAGTGAAAGTGAGGAAAGAAAAGCTTGGTGGCTATTTCTTCAGTTTATCCCAGTTGACTTTTACAGGGACTGGGGTAGGAGGTTTCTTGCCGTTGCTGAAAGGTGAAGCTACGGTCGGTGATGTCTCTGTGTTGATTTTTGGTGTTTTGGCTACAGCTGTTTTTGCAGGTATAGCTAATAAAATTTTAAAATATTGATTATATGAGTTATTTAGCATTATTTTTTCTGATTTGCTGTATCGTCGGTGGAAGTTTTTTAGCTTGGCTATATACAAAACCAGGCGAGAAATGGTTGAAAGATTTGTAAAATATTAAGTTATGGAAGTTTACAATGGGCTATTGTTTTTCTTTGTGGTTGGAACAATCATAAGTGGATGCTTTCTTGCCTGGACTTACACAAAGCCAGGGAAAAAGTGGCTTAAAGAATTGTAGTATTATGAGCTATTTGGCATTGTTCTTTTTAGTTTGCTCAATTTTTAGCCTAAGTTTTATCGCCTGGACTTACACCAAGCCAGGCGAAAAGTGGTTGAAAGAGTTATAATCCGATGGAATATACAATTAATATCAAGGGGCGCTTGATGGATTTGAGTACCCCTCAGGTGATGGGCATCCTGAACGTTACGCCCGACAGTTTCTACTCTGGCAGTAGAAAGCAGACAGAAATGGAGATAGCTCAGAGAGCTAATCAGATTATAGAAGAAGGTGGAAGCATCATTGATGTGGGCGCATTCTCCACCCGTCCCGGTGCCGATGAAGTATCGGAAGAGGAGGAGGGAAGACGCCTGAAGTTTGCTCTCAACATCGTTCGCAGAGAGCAGCCGGATGCTGCCGTCTCCGTAGATACTTATCGCCCTACCTTGGCACGCAAGTGTATCGAGGAATGGGGAGCGGATATCATCAATGATGTATCGGAAGGCGGTATCACGGGGATTACCAATGTGCCTTTGGAGCAGCGTGAGGAGGAATATCCTGAGATGTTTCGACTGGTAGGCGAGCTGAAGGTACCTTATATATTAATGTCGGTGCAGCCTACGCTTGCCACGATGATGAAGGGCTTTGCCAAGGACGTACAGCAGTTGCGTGACCTCGGAGCTAAGGACATCATCTTGGACCCAGGCTTCGGCTTCGGCAAGAATCTCATTCAGAATTATGAGATATACAATGAGATGGAGAAGCTGAACGTGATGGAGTTGCCAGTACTGGTGGGTATCTCTCGCAAGAGCATGATTTATAAGTTGCTCGGCGGTGATGCTACCACATCGCTCAATGGCACTACAGTGCTCGATACCATCGCCTTGATGAAGGGGGCCAGCATTCTCCGTGTGCATGATGTGAAGGAGGCTGTTGAGGCAGTCAATATCGTCTTTGCCATGCAGGACAAGTAAGGAAAAGTAATTCCCTCAATAAAAGAAATGATAGAATTTGGAATAAAAGACATCATCGATATCCTCTTGGTAGCCTCGTTGCTATTCTATGTATATCGACTGATGAAGGAATCTCGCTCACTGAACATCTTCGTGGGCATCATGCTCTTTGTGCTCATCTGGCTCTTCGTGAGTCAGGTGCTGGAGATGCGCTTGTTGGGGTCGATACTCGACAAGTTGGTCAGCGTGGGTGTCATCGCCCTCATCGTCATCTTCCAGGAAGACATCCGCCGATTCCTCTACGAGATAGGCTCTCAGAAGGGCATGCGCCGCTTGGTGCGCTTCTTCCATAGTAGCAAGGAGAGCCAGAAGGAGGCTAACAAGGAAACCATCATGCCTATCGTGATGGCTTGCATGAGCATGGCTAAGAAATATGTGGGTGCCCTCATCGTGATAGAGCGTGGTGTGCCACTGAAGGACATCATGGACACGGGCGAGGAGATAGATGCCAAGATTAACCAACGGTTGATAGAGAACATCTTCTTCAAGAATTCGCCTCTTCACGATGGTGCCATGGTCATCAGCAACAAGCGCATCATGTCGGCAGGTTGTATCCTCCCGGTGAGTCACAACCTTGATATTCCAAAGGAACTCGGACTTCGTCACCGTGCAGCCCTTGGCATCTCGCAGAGCAGTGATGCCATCGCTGTCATCGTATCAGAGGAGACGGGTAGGATCAGCGTTGCCATCAAGGGAGAATTCAAGTTAAGACTCTCTGCTGAGGAATTGGAGAGCATACTTACACAAGAAATGATATAAGTGAAGTGGGAAGATTTACTCTTCCTTCTTCACTTTTTTCGTCTCGTAAACCTTTACGAAAAAGAATATCATGCGATTTAGCTTTTTTTACACAATATAATAAGGTGTATTTGAAAGAAAATGTGTACTTTTGCAAAGTCGATATAGCAAAAGATAAAACAAATATAAAAACAAATAGAAATAAAATGGATTTATTACAGCAAATCGTAGCTCGCGCTAAAGCTGACAAGCAGCGCATCGTGCTCCCTGAAGCAGAAGAGGAGCGTACATTGAAAGCAGCCGATAAAGTTTTGGCTGATGATCTCGCAGACATCATCCTCATCGGTAACCCTGCCAACATTAAGAATCTCGCTGCACAGTGGGGTCTTAACAACATCGACAAGGCTACTATCGTTGATCCACAAAACAACCCTAAGTCTGAGGAGTATGCTGAGAAGCTCGCTGAACTTCGCAAGAAGAAGGGCATGACTGTAGAGCAGGCTCGTGAACTCGTAACAAAGAACAATCTCTACCTCGGTTGCATGATTATCAAGACTGAGGGTGCTGATGGTCAGATTTCTGGTGCATTGAGCACTACTGGTGATACCCTCCGTCCAGCTCTTCAGATTATCAAGTGTGCTCCTGGCGTTAGCTGCGTAAGTGGCGCTATGCTCTTGATCTCTAACCAGAAGCAGTATGGCAAGGATGGCGTTGTGGTAATGGGTGACGTTGCTGTAACTCCTAACCCTACAGCCGACCAGCTCGCTCAGATTGCTTATACTACTGCTCACACAGCCAAGGCTGTAGCTGGTATCGAGGACCCAATTGTTGCTATGTTGAGCTTCTCTACCAAGGGTAGTGCCAAGGATGCCATCGACAAGGTTACTGGTAAGAGCGTATATATCATCGACAAGGTAACAGACGCAGTGAAGATTGCTAAGGAGAAGTTCCCAGAGCTTCACCTCGATGGTGAGCTTCAGGCTGATGCTGCCCTCGTTCCAGAGGTTGCAGCTAAGAAGGCTCCAGATTCTGACGTAGCAGGTAAGGCTAACGTATTGGTAGTACCTAACCTTGAGGTGGGTAACATCGGCTACAAGCTCGTTCAGCGTTTGGGTGATGCTATCGCCATCGGTCCTATCCTCCAGGGTATCGCTCGTCCAGTAAACGACCTCTCTCGTGGTTGCTCTGTTGACGACATCTACTACATGGTAGCTATCACAGCTTGCCAGGCACAGGACGCAAAGAAGGGTGAGTAAATTATTAATTATTAATTCTTAATTATCAATTAAAATGAAAGTATTGGTACTGAACTGTGGTAGTTCTTCTATCAAGTACAAATTATATAACATGGATGATGAGTCAGTATTGGCTCAGGGTGGTGTAGAGCGTATCGGTCTTGATAACGCATTCATCAAGGTTAAGTTGCCTAATGGCGAGAAGAAGCAGATTATGCACGATATGCCTGACCACAAGGAAGGTGTTAACTTCGTGTTCAAGTGCTTGCTCGACCCAGAGATTGGCGCTATCAAGGACTTGAAGGAAATCGACGCCGTAGGTCACCGTGTAGTGCAGGGTGGCGACAAGTTCAAGGAGAGTGTCATCGTTGACAAGAGCGTAGAGGATGGCATCGAGGAACTTTGCGACCTCGCTCCTGTTCACAACGCTGGTCACTTGAAGGGTATCCGTGCCGTTGACTCTTTGATGCCAGGCACTCCTCAGGTTTGCGTATTCGACAACGCTTTCCACAGCACAATGCCTGATTACGCTTATCTCTATGCTATCCCTTACGAGTTGTACGAGAAGTATCACGTACGTCGTTATGGTTTCCACGGAACATCTCACCGCTACGTTTCTAAGCGTGTTTGTGAGATTCTCGGTCTCGACCAAAACAACTCTAAGATCATCACTTGCCACATCGGTAACGGTGGCTCTGTAGCTGCAGTATTGAATGGCAAGGTGCTCGATACCTCTATGGGCTTGACTCCATTGGCAG
The DNA here is from genome assembly GCA_900548535.1 of Candidatus Segatella intestinihominis. Classification (GTDB taxonomy): domain Bacteria; phylum Bacteroidota; class Bacteroidia; order Bacteroidales; family Bacteroidaceae; genus Prevotella; species Prevotella intestinihominis. Next base: position 6,570 of record URLG01000080.1, read on the forward strand.
GCTTGATGATGGGTTCTCGTTGCGGTGACATTGATGCTTCTGCCGTTACATACTTGATGGAGAAGTTGAACATGAAGCCACAGGAGATGGCTGACTTCTTGAACAAGAAGAGCGGTGTGCTCGGTATCACAGGCATCTCTTCAGATATGCGCGACATCGAGAAGGCTGCTAACGAGGGTAACGAAAAGGCTCTCTTGGCTCTCCGCATGTATGAGTATCGCATCAAGAAGTATATCGGTGCTTACACAGCAGCTATGGGTGGCGTTGACGCTATCGTCTTCACAGCAGGTGTTGGTGAGAACCAGACCGACCTCCGTGAGGAAGCTTGCAAGAACCTTGAGTATCTTGGCATCAAGATCAACAAGGAAGTTAACGACAAGATTCACGGCGAGGAGGCTATCATCTCTACCGACGACAGCAAGGTGAAGGTAGTGGTAGTTCCTACTGATGAGGAGATTGTTATCGCTCGTGATACAATGGACTTGGTTGCTAAGAAGTAATCAGTCTTATATATAAATATAATAAGGTGAAGAGCTCTTCTCTCGCACAGATGCGATGAAAGGTCTTCACCTTATTTCTTTCATATCAATATTCAATTATTATGAACACAAAGATTGTAACTTTCGGAGAAATATTGCTTAGAATCTCTAAGCCTGGTTATCAACGTTTATTCCAAGGTCATCGCATGAATGGCAATTATGGAGGCAGTGAGGCGAATGCCGCTATCTCTTTGGCTTACTTGGGCGATAACGTGGAGTATGTTACCCGAGTGCCTTACGGTGAGATAGGCGAGGCAGCCTTGATGCATCTGCGAGAGTTCGGTCTGAATGTGAAGCATGTGGTGCGTGGCGGCGATCGCCTGGGCACTTATTATTTCGAGGAAGCGGTGGCTATGCGCAACTCCCGTGTGGTCTATGACCGCAAGAATTCCTCTTTCTATACTTTGAAGCGAGGCATGGTGAAGTGGGACAAGGTGTTGGAGGATGCCTCCGTATTCCATTGCTCAGGCATCACTTGTGCTATCAGCCGTGATGCGATGGAATCTACCATGGATGCCATCAAGATAGCTGTGGATAAAGGGCTCACCATCGCTTGCGACATCAACTATCGTAAGAATCTTTGGGGCTATGGCTTGGAGCCACATGATGTGCTCTTCCAGATGATGCAATACAGCGACATCATCTTTGGCGACCAGAATGAGTGGGAGGTAGCGAGTGGCGTGGCTCACATTCCTTTCGAGGCTTTGGATGAGAACTATGAGATAGATAGAGAGGCTTATCTGGAGTATTTCCGCAAGATGCACCATCTCTTCCCTAAGTGCAAGAAGATGGTGATGGCGGTGAGAAATCAGATTGCCAGCAGTCATCACACCCTAAGCGGTCTGCTCTATGATGCTGTGGAGGATAAACTATATACCACTCGAATATACGACATACAGCCTATCGTCGATCCAATGGGCGTAGGCGATGCTTTCGTAGCTGCTTTTATCCACGCTCACCAGAAGTGGGGCGATGAGAACCAGTATTGCCTCGACTTCTCGCTTTCGGCAAGTGCCATCAAGAATACAGTACCAGGCGACCAGAACTTAGTATCAGAAGAAGAAATCATCAATAACATGACATCCTCGGGTGGAAGAATACAAAGATAGACATACATTAAATAGTAATCCTAATTCAATTTTTTGTTCAAAACCTTTGAATGTGTGTTCAAAAGCTTTGAATGTGTATTCAAAGGCTTTGAATGTCCGTTCAAAGCTTTTGAACGGAAAAATCTCCTGCTTTCTGCAACTCTTTTTAGGGTAAGCGAATACATCTTATATTATATGTATTATAGTAAGAAATGCTGGGAGGGCAGGTTTGTTACCTGCCCTCCCAGCATTTCTTGCTTGAAGATTATGGTTGGCTTTCGCCTTCTACGTATTCTTCCATAAACATGTGCTCACCATCGAATACGGCATAGGTGAACTGCCATATCCAATCGCCGAGAATCATGAGACGAGTCTTCTTGCTCAGCATGAGGTCAAGCTCGATGTGGCGATGACCAAACATGAAGTAGTCGATGTCCTTGTGGCTCTGCATGTATTGCTTGGCAAAGCGAACCAGGAATTCTTTCTTCTCGCCCATGTATGGCTCTTCCTTGCCATCAGCACGTTTCAGACGACTGTGCTTTGCCCATTTCAATCCCAATGCCATGCCCCAGCGGGGATGGATGAAATTGAGGAGGCGCTGGCATGTGCGGTCATGGAACATCGCCTTCAAGAACTTAAACTTCTTGTCAGGGTCGCCCAGTCCATCGCCATGCGCCAGGAAGAATACCTTGTCGTATATCTCCACGGTTTGTGGCTTGTGATGCACGATAACGCCGCACTCTTCCTCCAAGTAGCCGTAGGTCCAGAGGTCGTGGTTGCCAGTGAAGAAATGTACTTCCACACCCATGTCGGTCAACTCGGATAGCTTGCCCAGGAATCGGGTATAGCCCTTTGGTACCACATATTTATATTCGTTCCAAAAGTCGAACATGTCGCCCAAGAGGTAGATGGCGGCAGCCTTGGTCTTGATGCTGTCGAGGAAACGAACCAATCTGCGCTCTTGCATACGGGCATGCGGAATGGCTAATGAGCCAAGGTGCGCATCAGAGAGGAAATATACATTTTTCATAAGCGTTACGTTTAAAAGTTAAAAGATAAGGCTTCGAGAGCCTCGTTATTCTCGTTAGAATTGGCTTCGATATTTACTCGAAGCCCAACTCTACGCGAGCTTCCTCGCTCATCATGCTCTGGTCCCATGCAGGTTCGAACACAAGGTTGACGTTGGCAGACTTAATGCCTTCCACGCTATCCACCTTGGTACGAACATCTTCGAGGATGAAGTCGGCGGCAGGGCATGATGGAGCCGTGAAGGTCATGTCTAGATCTACATTGCCATCTTCCTTCACGTCAATCTTGTATATCATACCGAGGTCCCAGATGTTGACAGGAATCTCTGGGTCGTAAACGGTCTTGAGCACATCTACGATCTTTTCTTCTATCTTTGTCTTTTCTTCTTGTGTCATAATTCTTATTGTTTTTGTATGCAAAGATAGTGATAATTGGAGAGAATACAAAATAACGAGCCAACTTTTTTCTTTCAGATGCCGTATTCTCCCTTATTTGGACTATAATTTGCCCTTGTCGTGATAAGAATAGAAGGAGCCATCGGTTACGATGACGTGGTCCATGAAGAAGATACGCATGATTTCGCAAGCCTTGGCTATCTTTTGGGTCAGGAGGTCGTCGTTCTTGCTTGGCTGCGGACTATGGCTAGGGTGATTGTGGCAAATGGCGATGATGGTGGCATTGTTGAGCACCGCTTCCTTCATGATGCTGCGCACGTCCACGGCTGTCTCAGTGATGCCACCTGTAGACATACGGGTAGCCTTGATGAGCTTGAAGTTTTGGTTCATCATCAATAGCCATGCCTCCTCGCGGTCGAGGTCTTGCATCTTGGGCAGCATGTAATTGTAGATGGCGATGGAGGAGCCTAGGTCGGGGCGCAATCCCATCTTCTCGCTGGCTCTGCGCTTGCCCAGTTCGCAAGCGGCTAGCAGGGTGATGGCCTTGGCGGGACCCATGCCTTTGTATCGGGTTAGTTCTTTGATGCTCATTTTGCCGAGCGCATTTAGGTTGTTGTCGCAGTCGTTCATGATATGCTTCATGAGGTCTACGGCACTCTCGTCTTGTGATCCGGAACCAATGAGGATGGCTAGCAGCTCGGCATTGCTCAATGCTGAGGCTCCCAGACGTTCGAGTTTCTCACGGGGCTTGTCTTCTTCCGCCCATTGTGAGATGGATAGTTTGTCTCCCATAAGCTTAGGAGTTTAGGGGTTGTTGGGGGACTGAGGAGTTAAGTCGTAGTCTTATCTCTTCAGCTATTACTTGTAGAATGTTTTGCTATATGCGCTGAATTCGCTCTTGCCGCAAACACATCTCTTCCACCATGCCGAGAGAAATCCGCAGCCATATCCCATCAGCTGGGTAAAGGCGGCGCGAATGCTCAGCAAGCCTATCTTCACGCTCTTGTTCTGCTGGGTGCTGTCGATGAAGAGTGCCACCGTATAGAGCAGGATGAAGAACAAGCCGATGCAGCCCAATGCTGCCATCGCATTGCCAAGGGCGGGGAATACATGCACGGTACCGAGCATGTAAGGCAAGAATCCGAAGAAGAGCAGCAGGAGCGTGCCTATCACTCCCACGGTGAATACCATCGGCAGGAGATGCACGAGCTTGAGGCTCTCTGGATATTTCTTGTAGAGATTGATACGGGCGATGCCACTGTTGTAGACCTGTCGCCAGAACTTGCGGAAGTCGGTGCGGCGCTTGTGCCATACCCATGCCTCCGGGAACAAGCGGCAATGGCAGCCTGCCTTGAAGATACGGATAGAGAAGTCGATATCCTCACCAAAACGCATATTAGAAAAACCATTCAACTTGAGATACACATCCTTGCGGATGCCCATGTTGAACGAACGAGGATAGAACTTATCCATCTTCTTCTTTCCGCCTCGGATACCGCCGGTGGTGAAGAAAGAAGTCATGGAATAAGAAATCGCTTTCTGAGTGTCTGTAAATGATGAGTGCGCCTTGTCGGGACCGCCGAATGCATCGGCAGGTTCGCGGCTCAACTCATCACTTACAGCCTTCAGATAGCCCTCTGGCAAGACCACGTCGCTGTCAAGTATTAAGAGATAATCGCCCTGGGCGCGCTCGGCACCGTAGTTGCGACTCTGACCTGGACCAGAGTTCTCCTTATAGTAATAATGTATATCCATCTTGTCCTTGTATCGCTCGCATACCTCCTTGCAAGGGTTCTGCGAACCATCCTCCACGATGACCACCTCGAAGCTAGTCTCCGATTGGTGGGTGAGACTCTCTAACAGTTCGTCCACTTCGTCAGGACGATTGAAAACAGGAACAATGATGGAATACTTCATTATTACGTATTTGGATAGTAAATAAATCTGTGCTTACTCGCTGTGTCGGCTAGCGGATTACTCGCTTACACGACCAAGGTAGCTACCGTCACGAGTGTCGATCTGGAT
>URLG01000081.1 GCA_900548535.1 Candidatus Segatella intestinihominis
ACTTGTCAATCTTGGTCAAGTCGTGAATCTGATCTACGGTATAGCCCTTGTGCATGGCCTTGGAAATCACGAAGACACGCTTATCTGTAGGCTCCTTCAAGGCTGCGTCGATGTCGTCAATCTCCAGCTCCTTGTTCTCTACGAAGCCATGCATGCCCTGACCTATCATACGAAGACCCTTCTGGATAGCCTCCTCGAAGTTGCGACCGATCGCCATGACCTCGCCGACAGACTTCATGGAAGAACCCAACTCCTTGTCTACGCCACGGAACTTGCTCAAGTCCCAACGTGGAATCTTACATACCACGTAGTCGAGAGCTGGCTCGAAGAAGGCAGATGTAGTCTTGGTAACAGAGTTCTTCAACTCGAACAAGCCATAGCCCATACCGAGCTTAGCAGCAACGAAAGCCAAAGGATAACCTGTAGCCTTAGAAGCCAAGGCAGAAGAACGGCTCAAACGAGCGTTCACCTCGATGACACGATAGTCCTCTGACTTAGGGTCGAAGGCATACTGCACGTTACACTCACCCACGATGCCGATGTGACGGATAATCTTGATGGCGAGGGCACGGAGCTTATGATACTCAGCGTTGCTCAGGGTCTGAGATGGAGCGATGACGATACTCTCACCGGTATGGATACCCAGTGGGTCGAAGTTCTCCATGTTACAAACGGTGATACAGTTGTCGTAACGGTCACGAACCACCTCATACTCAATCTCTTTCCAACCCTTCAAGCTCTTCTCCACCAATACCTGTGGAGAGAATGAGAATGCCTTCTCTGCAAGCTTGTTGAGCTCCTCCTCGTTGTCTGCGAAACCAGAACCGAGACCACCGAGAGCGTATGCAGCACGGATGATGACAGGATAACCGAGCTCGGCAGCAGCCTTGCGGGTCTGCTCGATGTTCTCGCAAGCCTCGCTCTTGATGGTCTTCACGTTGATTTCATCCAGCTTCTCTACGAAGAGCTCACGGTCCTCAGTATCCATGATGGCCTGTACTGGAGTACCGAGTACCTTCACGTTATACTTCTCCAAGATGCCCTGGCGATAGAGTTCCACACCACAGTTGAGGGCGGTCTGACCACCGAAGCTGAGGAGGATGCCGTCTGGCTTCTCCTTCTGGATGACACGCTCTACGAAGTAAGGCTGCACTGGCAAGAAGTAAATCTGGTCGGCAACGCCTTCTGATGTTTGTACGGTAGCGATATTAGGGTTGATGAGCACGGTCTCGACACCTTCCTCACGCAATGCCTTCAATGCCTGCGAACCAGAGTAGTCGAACTCACCAGCCTCACCGATTTTCAAGGCTCCAGAACCTAAGAGGAGCACTTTCTTTATATTTTCGTCTTTCATCTTTATTTACTTTGAATTTTGAACTTTGAACTGTTTGATTACTTTTCCTTTGAACTTTGAACTTTGAACTGTTTGATTACTTTTTACTTGCAAGCACAGTAAGCTAATCATAAAGTTCAATATTCAAATCTCAAAGTTCAATGTTTGAGTGTTTCTACAAACTTATCAAACATGAACTCTGTATCCACTGGACCAGAACATGCCTCTGGGTGGAACTGGCTTGAGAACCAAGGATTAGTCTTATGGCGGATACCCTCGTTAGAACCATCGTTCATGTTAACGAAGAGTTCCTCCCAATCGCTGCCGAGAGTCTTGGCATCCACAGCATAACCATGGTTCTGGGAAGTGATGTAGCAGTTGTTGGTTCCTACCATGCGAACTGGCTGGTTGTGAGAACGGTGACCGTACTTCAACTTGTAGATAGTGGCACCTGCTGCCTTAGAGAGCAACTGGTTACCCATACAGATACCGCAGATAGGCTTGCGGCTCTGGCTAATCTGCTTGCGGATGATGTTGACAGCATCCTCGCACATATCAGGGTCGCCAGGACCATTGGCAAGGAACAAGCCATCGAAGTCCATATCAGTATAGTCGTAGTTCCAAGGCACACGGATTACCTCTACACCTCTATTAATAAGGCAACGAATAATGTTAGCCTTCACACCGCAGTCCACGAGAACCACCTTCTTGCCTGCACCCTCGTTGTAGCGGATGATGTCCTTGCAGCTCACCTGATCCACGAAGTTCACGCCCTCGTAGTTGGCCTCAGGGATATTGTCTGGCTCATCGTCGAAGATGATCTTACCCATCATCACACCATGCTCACGAAGCACCTTAGTAAGCTCACGAGTATCAATGCCAGTGATACCTGGCACTTTCTCACGCTTCAACCAGTCGGCAAGGCTCTCCACTGCATTCCAGTGGCTGTACTGCTCGCTGTAATCATTCACGATGATGGCAGAAGCATAGATCTTGTCGCTCTCCATGAAGGTAGGCAAACCGTTCTCCTCGAAAGTAAATGGTGGCACACCATAGTTACCTACGAGTGGGAAGGTAAGTGTCATCAACTGACCGGCATACGAAGGGTCGGTCAAACTCTCTGGATATCCCATCATGGCTGTGTTGAACACAACCTCGCCCGCTACAGGAGCGTCATATCCAAAAGATTTGCCATGGAACTTGGTTCCATCGCTCAATACTAAGGTTACTTTTTTCATATCTGACATAATTTCTTTTATTTTCTTATTTGTGATAAACCTTCTCGATGTAGTTTACAAACGATTGGTTGCAAAGTTTGGTTCCACCTGGGGTTGGATAATGGCCAGTGAAGTACCAGTCTCCCTTGTGGTTTGGTATCGCCTCACGCAATCCCTCGATGCTCTGGAATACCAGCTGGATTGGCGTCTCCATGCCCTCTGGGCGAAGCATCTCAACGATTTTCTCGTTGATTTCCTCGGTAGTGAAAGGCTCATAGATGGCACGCACTGGGTTCACCTGTTCCTCCTTTGGCTTCTCCAGCTCTGCCTTGCAAGCCTCGTAGGTTTCCTCGATGACATCCTCCATCTTGCGGTCCTTCAAGAGCTGGATGGCCGCACGGAACACGCAGAACTCCTCCAGTCTTGCCATGTCGATGCCGTAATAGTCTGGATAACGTATCTGAGGCGCACTGGATACCACTACTATCTTCTTAGGATGCAAGCGGTCGAGGATGCGCAGGATACTCTCCTTCAGCGTGGTACCACGCACGATACTATCGTCGATGATGACGAGGTTATCCACATGAGGCTCAATGCTGCCATAGGTGATATCATATACGTGACTCGCCAAGTCGTTACGGCTGTTGCCCTCGGTGATGAAGGTACGGAGCTTGATATCCTTCCATGCTATCTTCTCTGAGCGAACATAGTCGCCGAGTATCTCATTGAGTTCCTCCTTGGTAGGAATATGCCCCAAACTGGCTATCTTCTCTATCTTGGTCTCGTTGAGGTATCTCTTAAATCCATTCAGCATACCATAATATGCCACCTCGGCTGTATTAGGAATGTAGCTGAACACGGTGTGATCCACTTCATAATCCACAGCCTTCAGGATAGGCTGGGTCAACTGCTCACCCAGTTGCTTGCGTTCCTTGTAGATGTCGCAGTCGCTGCCACGGCTGAAGTAGATACGCTCGAATGAGCAGGCTGAGTCGCCCTTCTGCTCCATGATGCGCTCGATGCTGCACTCACCGTTTCTCTTCACCAAGAGGGCTGTGCCTGGCATCAACTCCTGTACCTCGTCAGCCTCCAAGTCGAAGGTGGTCTGGAGCACAGGGCGCTCACTGGCAAGCACCACAATCTCATCATTCTTGTAATAGAACGCTGGACGAATGCCCCAAGGATCGCGCATGGAGAACATCTCTCCCGAGCCCGTGATACCGCATACCACATAACCTCCATCAAAGTCCTTCATCGTGGTCTTGAGCACATTGCTCATCTTCACGTGGTCCTCGATATACTTGGTGATGTCGGTATTCTCCATCTCCATAGCCTTGGCAGCCACGAAGTTACGTTCCACCTCACGATCCAGGCGATGGCCCATCAGTTCGAGCATGATGTAAGTATCGCTGTAGATGCGTGGGCTCTGACCTTGCTTGGTGAGTTCCTGGAATATCTCATCCACATTGGTCATATTGAAGTTGCCACAGAGGCAGAGGTTCTTCGCCTTCCAGTTGTTGCGGCGCAAGAATGGGTGGACATACTGTATGCCGCTCTTGCCTGTGGTACTATATCTCAAGTGTCCCATATACAGCTCGCCAGCAAAAGGCAACTCCTCCTTGGCAAACTTGGCATCCGCCAACTGCTCAGGACTCAAGTCCTTGAAATTGGCATTTGCCTTGCCGAAGATTTCGGTCACGGCATTCTTGCCCTCGGCACGCTCACGAAACATATACTCATGTCCTGGCTTTCCGCCTAGTTTCACGCAAGCCATACCTGCACCCTCCTGACCACGGTTGTGCTGTTTCTCCATCATCAGATAGAGTTTGTTGAGTGCGTACATCCATGTACCGTACTTCTGCTGGTAATACTCCAGTGGCTTCAGCAATCTGATCATCGCTACGCCACATTCATGCTTCAATGGTTCCATCTCTCTATTATCCTATGTTAGTTAAATTGAATATACCTATTTATATATAGGAGTTTTCGACTCCCATCGTTCTTTGAACTCTAAAAAAAAGGGAATCGCTAAGAAATGGCGAATCCCTTTAATATATCATTCAACAGTAACTGACTTCGCCAAGTTTCTTGGTTGGTCAACATCTTTACCCTTGCAAACAGCGACATGATAAGCCAACAACTGCAAAGGAATAGTAGCCAACAATGGCTCCAAGCACTCCAATGTCTCAGGGAGTTCTATCACTTCGTCGGCAATCTTGGAGATAGTCTCGTCGCCCTTGCTAACGATAGCAATGACACGTCCCTTGCGGGCTTTGATCTCCTGGATATTAGACAATACCTTCTCGTACATGAAGTTGTGGGTAGCTATTACCACCACTGGCATATCGCTATCAATGAGGGCAATAGGTCCATGCTTCATCTCGGCAGCTGGGTAACCCTCTGCGTGGATGTAGCTAATTTCCTTCAACTTCAAAGCACCTTCCAGAGCCACAGGATACTGGAATCCACGGCCCAAGTAGATGAAATTACGAGCGTAGGTGAAAGTACGACTCAAGTCGGCTATCTTATTGTTCAACTTCAGCACTTCCTTCATCTTGGCAGGAATGTGCCAGAGCTGGTCTGTTATCTTCTGATATTCCTCGGCAGTGATGGTGCCCTTCTCATTACCAATGGCAAGCGCCAAGAGGATGAGAACGGTAACCTGACCCGTGAAAGCCTTGGTAGAGGCGACACCAATCTCAGGACCTACGTGGATGTAAGTACCTGTATCAGTTTCACGGGCGATGCTAGAGCCAATAGAGTTACAGATGCCATAGATGAAAGCACCAGCCTCCTTGGCAAGCTTGATGGCAGCCAAGGTATCGGCGGTCTCACCACTCTGCGAGATGGCGATGACTACATCATCCTTCGTTACCACAGGATTGCGATAACGGAACTCTGAGGCATATTCTACTTCCACTGGTATGCGGCAGTAGTTCTCTATCATTTGCTTGCCTATCAAGCCGGCATGCCATGATGTACCACAAGCCACGATGATGATGCGCTTGGCATTGAGAAGCTGCTGACGATGATCGGTAATGGAGCTGAGCACCACGCCCATCTCTGTCTCCTTCTTGCTGGTAGACTCTCCCTCATCGCTCATCACGCGAGTCTCTACCGTGCGGCTAACCACACGGCCACGCATACAGTTGCGCAAGCACTCAGGCTGCTCAAAGATTTCCTTGAGCATGAAGTGAGGGAAACCACCCTTCTCTATCTGACCGAGGTCGATGTCTACTGTCTGCACCTCAGGATTGAGCTTCACATTTTGGATATTCACCACCTGCAATGGTTCGCCGAGGCGCATCACAGCGATGTTGCCATCCTCCAAGTACACCACCTTGTCAGTATACTCGATGATAGGGCTGGCATCAGAACCGAGGAAGAACTCGCCTTCCTTGCCGATACCCACTACCAATGGGCTCTGCTTGCGGGCAGCGATAATCTGATTAGGATTGCGCTTGTCGAGCAGGGCGATGGCATAAGCACCAATCACCTGGCGAAGAGCCACCTGAACAGCTGTGAGCAAGTCGAGATTCTTCTTAACCTGGATATACTCGATGAGCTGAACAAGCACCTCAGTATCAGTATCGCTCTTAAACTCTACGCCCTTGGATATCAAGTTTTTCTTGATGTCGGCATAGTTCTCGATAATACCATTGTGAATGATGGCAAGATTCTTGCTAGAAGAATAGTGAGGGTGAGCATTCACAGCTGAAGGCTCGCCGTGGGTAGCCCAACGAGTGTGGGCGATACCTACGCTTCCCGTAATATCCTTGTCTGAGCAGAAAGCCTCCAAGTCTGCCACCTTGCCCTTTGCCTTGTATACATTCAAAGAGCCATCATTGCTGATAAGAGCCACGCCCGCACTGTCGTATCCACGATACTCCAAGCGCTTCAGTCCCTTGATGAGGGCTGGATAAGCTTCGCCCTTGCCTAAATATCCTACAATGCCACACATATTCTATTATATCTATATATTTCTTAAATAGTCTGTTAATTACGTTTTCTTCAGAGGATTCATCCCCTTGCTTATCGCAAGATTGTAACAATCAAGGAAGCAAGCGAAATCAATGTACCTACAGCAGAGAACCACAATGTGGTAGAAGAACCGATGGCTGAGTTCTGTGCCTTCACCTTGTTAGGCTCAACATAGATGACATCGTTCTGCTGGAGATAATAATATGGAGAGTTGATGATGTTGGCATCATTGAGGTTCAGACGGTGGATATGCTTCTCACCCTGTGCATCCTCACGAATCAACATCACGTTCTCACGACGACCATAGATGGTCAAGTCGCCACACTGAGCCAAGGCCTCGATCACGCTCATCTTCTCCTGAGGAACGTATACCACGCCTGGCTTGGTAACTTCTCCCGTTACCACTACTCGATAACTAGCCATTCTCACGGTAACGATAGGATTTTCGTTAGCAGAGAGATAAGGCTTTACCTTATTCTTGATGAGGGTCTCTGCCTGGTTCTTGGTCAAACCACCTACATGCAGAGTACCTACGATAGGAAACTCGATGTTACCATTGTTGTCTACGAGATAGCCCTGCAAGCTACCACCTGATGTACTCAACTGTCCGCCCGTACCAATGGTCTGTGATACAGAGAGGTTGAATGGCATGGCTGCCTTTGGGTCGGTAGTGATCACGGTAATGGTAAGTTCGTCCTTAGGACCAATCTTAGCCTCGTAGAGCATCTTAGAAGCTGCTAAACTGATAGAATCTGCGTTTTGGAAATAAGCTACATTCTTAGTGCTTCCGCAACTGCCAAGCACCAAGATCATAGTCATAGCGACTACTGCTGCATAAATGATTTTTTTCATCATCAACAAATTTCGTTTTAAATTATCGGTGCAAAATTACAGCATTTTTTTGAAACTGCAAACATTTTGCACCAATAATTGCTTAATTATTCCATTTTTTAAGTATTTATCCGATTTTCTTACGTATTTTTCCGTATTTCCATCGGATAAACACTTTTTTTAATCTTCGATACCGTTAGAAGGAAGGTTGAAGGAGTAACTATTATCGAAGATCTTTCTCACCTTGTTGATCTCGACAAATGTGGTACCTCCACCCTCTCCGAAGCTACCGCTCAGGTAAGCGATCTTGTCTTCCTCCTGCAAGTAACCCTTCTGGCGCAACATACGTACCGCGGCGGTAAACATGGCCTTGGTAGAAACCTGATCCTTCTGATAGATTGGGATGATGCCATAACTCAAGTTCAACCAGCGCTGCAACTTCTCCTTGTAGCAGATGGCGAGCACTGGGTTAGGACCACGGAACGCTGCCAAGTCGCGAGCTGTCTGACCGGTCTCACCATCAGTGATGATACCAGCCACGCCAAGCTGCTTTGTAGCCTCGATGGCAGCGTGAGCCAAGAAGAGCTTCTGGTCTATCTTGCCATCTCCCATTGGGTTGATGTCGTTAAGAGGAGACTTGTCCTTCTCAGCCTGCTCGGCGATGCGAGCCATGGTCTGGACAGCCTCTACCGGATACTTACCGCTAGCAGTCTCGCCAGAAAGCATCAAGGCATCTGTGCGATAGAAGATAGCATTGGCGATATCTGTTACCTCGGCACGTGTAGGACGAGGATTCTTAATCATGGTATGGAGCATCTGCGTGGCTACGATAACTGGCTTCTGAGCCTTGACACACTTAGAGATGATGCGACGCTGGATACCTGGAATCTTCTCGATTGGCACCTCGATACCCAAGTCACCACGGGCAATCATGATACCGTATGAAGCCTCGATAATCTCGTCGATATTATCTACACCCTCCTGGTTCTCTATCTTAGAGATAATCTTGATGTCGCTATGATGCTCGTCCAGAATATCCTGCACAGCCTTCACGTCGGCTGCATTGCGCACGAAAGAGTGAGCGATGAAGTCGATGTCGAGATCGATGGCAAGCAAAATGTTCTTGCGGTCTTTCTCGGTGAGCGCAGGCAAGTCGATGTGCTCACCAGGCACATTCACACTCTTGTGAGCGCCCAGCACGCCCTCGTTCTGCACCTCTGCCACGAGCATAGGTCCCTGGGCATCAATCACCTTCATGTCCAACTCGCCATCATCAAAGAGCAGGTCATCACCTACCTTTACGTCGGCAGCGATGTCTGGATAGCTCACGTTTACAATGTCGTGAGAAGACTCCATCTCTGGACGTCCGAAGATCTTCACTACATCACCTATATTATAATGTATTGGCTCCTCTACACCAGTGGTACGCACCTCTGGACCCTTAGTATCGATCATGATACCAATATGTGGAGACACGGCTCTAACGTTTTTTACAATCGTGCGAATACCGTCCTCTGTGGCATGTGCTGTGTTCATACGAACCACGTTCATGCCAGCAAAAAAGAGTTTGCGGATGAAATCCTGATCGCATCTACGATCACTGATGGAAGCGACAATCTTTGTTTGTTTCATTTTCTTTAATTACCTTATTGAATTATCTATATTCCCAAAATTTTCTGCAAAGATACAAAGAAAATCTGAAATACGCCAATTTTAACGCCATTAAATACAAAAAAAAATCTAACCATCGGCTTTACCGTCCGATTGGTTAGATTTTTTAGCTTATTATTTCCAGGCTTAGATGTCCAAGTCTGGAGCCTTCTCTGCCCCTGCCGCTGCTTCAAACTTAGGCATCACTGTGAAATTGAAGATGCCGGCTATCAGAGCATTCGGCATCTTTCTTACCGTCTGATTGTAGCTCTGCACAGCGTCGTTATACTTACGGCGAGCCTCGCTGATGCGATTTTCCGTACCCTCCTCCTGTACCTGGAGAGCCTTGAAATTCTCGCTAGCCTTCAACTCAGGATAACGCTCTGCCACTACCATCAACTTGGAGAAGGCGGCAGCCAACTCGCCCTGGGCGGCAGCATATTCCTTCAACTTAGCCTCGGTCAGATTGCTGGCATCGAGCTTTACCTGCCCCACTGCTGCACGAGCCTTGGTCACCTCGGCAAAGGTTTCCTTCTCATGTGCAGCGTATGCCTTCACAATCTTGGCTAGCTGTGGCATCATGTCGGCACGACGCTGATATTGAGTCTGCACATTAGCCAACTCGGTGGTAGCCTGTTCCTGCTTCTCCACCATACCATTATAACCACTAAACACCCACAGCACGAGCACTACCACTACGACTGCGGCGATAATCCATCCTTTTTTCTTCATAATCTCAATTATTATTCTTTTTAATTATTTTCTTTAACAAAGCAGGTACAATCACCTGATTTTCACATATTAAATTCACAAGCAGGAAATTCCGGGAGGGCAGTTTTTTTTACCAGTCCTACCAGCTCACGCCCGAGCCTCCTCCACCGAAGCTTCCGCCACCGAAGGAGCCACCAGAGAAACCGCCACCAGAAGAGAATCCTCCTCCGCCGCCACCCATAAAGAAGGGTGGCATCCAGTCATCATCACGATGGCGACGGGATTGTTGGCGCTTCTTATCTGGCGGTGTAGGCTTGATCCAGCCCATCTTCTCGCAGATATACCTTATTAAATAATAGAGCGGGATTCCGAAGCAGATGAGGAGTGCCAATATGATGACGCCCCAGTCCTCATCACTGTTGACCGTACCCTCATCTACATCCTCCACTCCAGTCATTCCAGTTTTCACCTTATTATATATAGCACGGCTCACAGCAGGCACCGCCTCACCCGGTTCGCCCGCTTTCATATACTTCACGATGCAAGCCCTGCCAATATCATTGCAGTCCACATCCGTCAGTTCCCCCTCCAGTCCCATACCGGGAGCGATGAAAGCCTTGTGGTCTTCCACGGCAATGACGATGACCAAGCCTCGACGGCTCTTCTTGCTGCCCACGCCATACTTGTTGCCCACATCCTGCGCCATACGGAAAGCGTCTTGGTTGTCCACATGCCCCACAATGATGAGCACATTCTGCACACCACACTCCCATTTGAGCCTACCCAGGTAATAATTGGCAGAATCCTTCTGCTGCTTGGTAGCATATCCCTCGGGGTCGGACACATATTGCGTGGAATCTTGCAGGTAAGGAATGGGGATATTATCCGCCGTCCACACCTTCTGAGCAGCCATCGAAAGGGTGCCAAACACTACCACGAAGAAGAGTATATAAAACCTTATTTTTTTCATAAAAATCCAATTTTGGTGCAAAAATACGCAATAAAAACCTTATATGCAAATACTTAGAGCATTTTTTTTGCAAAAAAAAGGTTAACAATTTTGTTATATCATAAAAAACTTGTATCTTTGCACACCGATTTAAGATAAATAAGTTGAATAAATTAAAATATACAAGAAATGACAAAAGCAGATATCATTAATGAAGTTTCGATGTCCACAGGTATTCCTAAGAAGGAAGTAAGCATCGTAGTTGAGGCATTCATGGAAGAAGTGAAGAAGTGCCTCATCGAGAAGAAAGAGAGTGTTTTCATGCGTGGCTTCGGTAGCTTCAACATCAAGCACCGCGCTGAGAAGACAGCTCGTAACATCTCTAAGAACACCACCATCACCATCCCAGCTCACAATCAGCCAAGCTTCAAGCCATCTAAGAGCTTTATCGAGGAGATGATGAACGCTAAGTAATCAGAAGAGATAACATTATTATAATAACAATATTTTAAATTTTTAAAATCATGCCAAACGGAAAGAAAAAGAAGGGCCACAAGATGGCTACTCAC
>URLG01000082.1 GCA_900548535.1 Candidatus Segatella intestinihominis
GACTAATCTGATTCATATTTCTATCTTATTATTACTTGTTCTTAACAATCTGTGCTGTGAAAGTAGCCTCTGCCACCACCTGGTCGCCTACGAACATATAGCCTTTCATGGAGCTGATGCCGTGGCGCACTGGGGCGAGCAACTCTACACGGAAGAGGAGGGTATCGCCAGGAACCACCTTCTTGCGGAACTTCACGTCGTCTAACTTCATGAAGTAGGTGCTCCAACGCTCAGGCTCCTCCAGCTGGTTGAGAACCAAGAGACCGCCACACTGTGCCATCGCCTCTACCTGCAATACGCCTGGCATCACAGGTTCCTCTGGGAAGTGACCCTGGAAGAAAGGCTCGTTGCTGGTTACATTCTTTACGCCCACGATGCTGCTAGGACCCATAGCGATGACCTTGTCGACCAGCTGCATAGGGTAGCGGTGAGGCAGGAGCTGACGGATGCGGATGTTGTCCATGATTGGCTCCTCGTTAGGATTGTAGATAGGAGCCTGAACCTCATGCTTGCGAATCTCCTTGCGCATCAAGCGAGCGAACTTGTTGTTCACTGTGTGACCTGGGCGAGTGGCGATGATACGACCCTTGATAGGCTTGCCGATGAGAGCCATGTCGCCTATGATGTCGAGGAGCTTATGGCGAGTACACTCGTTCTCCCACTGCAAAGGCTTATGCTGGATGTAGCCGAGCTTGGTGGCATCCATGTGAGGCACCTTGAGGTGGTCAGCGAGCTGATCGAGCTGAGCCTGCTCTACCTGGCGCTCGTAGATAACGATGGCATTGTCCAAGTCGCCACCCTTGATGAGGTTGGCCTGGAGCAATGGCATGATGTCACGAACGAAGACGAAGGTGCGGGCTGATGCAATCTCGTCCTCGTAAGTCCCCATCTTGTCGAGGGTGGCAAACTGGCTGTTGATAAATTTGCTCTCGAATGAGCACATAGCCGTGATGCTGAACTCCTCGTCTGGCAGGATGGTGATGACAGAGCCGTTGTCGTCCTTCACCTCTATCTTATGACGGATGATGTAGTAGTCCTTCTCTGCGTTCTGCTCCTGGATGCCTACGCTCTTAATCTTCTCCACATACATGGCAGCTGAGCCATCGAGGATAGGGAACTCAGGACCGTTTACTTGAATCAAGCAGTTGTCGATGCCGAGGGCATAGAGAGCTGACATGCCATGCTCGATGGTGGATACACGGATGTCGCCCTTGCCGAGCACAGTGCCACGCTGAGTTTCTACTACATTCTCTGCCACCGCCTGGATGATAGGCTCACCCTCCAGGTCGATGCGTTGTATCTTATAACCGGTGTTCTCTGGGGCAGGGTTGAAGGTTACAGTGAGGCTCAAGCCTGTGTGCAATCCCTTGCCACACAATGAGAAACTACCCTTTAATGTTTTCTGTTTTGACATAATCGTTTTTTAGTTTATAGTTTATAGTTTATAGTTTATAGCATGAACCGTATTGGCAATCTTGCTACACGGCGAAGCCGCTATAAGCTATAAACTATTAACTGTATTTTACTTTTTTTTCAATTCTTCGATTTCCTTCTTCAGCTCATTCAGCTCCTTGTACATATCAGGCAAGCGGCGGAAGATGGCTTGTGACTTGAAGTATGCGCGCTGCTCCATAGGAGGGGTACCGATGAGCTGCTGACCATCCTTGAGGCTGCCTGGCACGCCACTCTGGGCTCCGAGGAATACCTTATTGCCGATGGTGATGTGGCCTGCGATACCTACCTGACCGCCAAACATACACCACTGGCCTACCTTGGTGCTGCCAGCCACACCCACCTGAGAACTCATCACAGTGTTCTCGCCGATGTCGGTGTTGTGGGCTATCTGGACCAAGTTGTCGAGTTTCACGCCCTTGCGCACATAGGTAGAGCCCATGGTTGAGCGGTCCACACAGGTGTTGGCACCAATCTCCACATTGTCCTCGATGGTCACGATACCAATCTGAGGAATCTTGTCATATCCGTCAGGACCTGGGGCGAAACCGAAGCCGTCGGCACCGATCACTGCACCAGCATGCAGGGTGACATTGTCGCCAATCTTACAGCCGTGATATACGGTTACGTTAGGGTAGAAGAGCGCATTCTTGCCCACCTTCACACCCTCGCCGATGTAGGCATGAGGATAGATTTGGCTGCCTTCGCCCACCTCAGCGCCATCGGCGATGTAAGCGAATGCACCTACGTATACGCCCTCAGCCACCTTAGCCTTAGGAGATACGAACGCCAATGGGTCGATGCCCGTCTTCTTAGGCTTCATGGAAGCATACATCTGAAGGAGCTTAGCCACACACTCATAGGCGTTTTTCACACGGATGAGGGTAGCGCTCACTGGATGCTCCAGCTCCACGCTTTCGTCAATGAGCACCACGCTCGACTTGGTATCGTACACGTAGTGGGTATATTTAGGGTTAGAAAGGAACGAGATGGCTCCCTCCTTGCCTTCTTCTATCTTGGCGAAGGTGGTGACTTTAGCGTTCTCATCACCTTCTATTTTGCCCTGAATCAGTTGGGCTATTTGTTGAGCGGTAAATTCCATAATCTAATTAGTCAATTTATTTTTTGCAAAAATAACAAAAAATATTCAGACTCTTGTCATTCTATCGTAATATTTTGATTTTTTGGCAAAGAAACTGGTGTTTTTGGTCAATATGAGGGTAAAATAAAGGCGCAAAGCTTCTTTTTATCAAAGAAAACTTTGCGCCAGAATATATGATTATAGCTTGGCGAGCTCTGCTGCCATTTGCTCCTGTAGCTCCTTGGCTTTCTGTCCTGCCACCTCGGCGAAGTCATCGCCCTGGCTGGCATAGATGATGCCACGAGAAGAGTTGACGAGCAAGCCGCAATCCTTGATGATGCCATACTTGCATACCTCCTGCAGGCTACCGCCCTGGGCACCTACGCCTGGCACGAGGAGAAAGTGGTTAGGGGCTGCCTTGCGAATGTCCTCAAACATCTGTCCCTGGGTGGCGCCTACCACATACATCATGTTCTCATCGTTGCCCCATTCCTGGCTCTTCTTCAGCACCTTCTCAAAGAGGCGCTCGCCCTCTTTGTCCTCAGTGAGCTGGAAATCGTGGCTACCCTTGTTGCTGGTCAAAGCCAGGAGGATAACCCATTTGCCCTCATACTCGAGGAATGGCTTTACGGAGTCCTCGCCCATGTATGGAGCCACAGTCACTGAGTCGAGGTTGTACTCCTCGAAGAATGTCTGGGCATACATCTTAGAGGTGTTGCCGATGTCGCCACGCTTGGCGTCGGCGATGATGAAGTGGTGAGGATAATGGTTCTTGAGATACTTGATGGTGTTCTCGAAGGCAATCATGCCATCGATGCCACGGCTCTCATAGAAAGCCAGATTTGGCTTGTAAGCCACGCAGTAAGGGGCTGTGGCGTCGATGATAGCCTTGTTGAAGCGGAATGTCATCTCTGCCTCTGCGCCCTGGATTTCCTCATTCTCAAGGATGCACTTAGGCAACTTGTTGATATCTGTGTCGAGACCTACGCACAAGAAGCTCTTCTTGGCGAAAATCTGCTCTACGAGTTCTTTTCTTGTCATAATTTTTGAAGTTGGGAGTTTGGAGTCAGGAGTTAGGAGTTGCCTAACGGAATTATTCATTGGAATAGTGAGTTGTTTGTTGGAATTAAAGGTGTATGCCCTTAACTCCTAACTCCTAACTCCTGACTCCTAACTAAATTTATAGTTCTGTTTCTTTCAGTTTCTCTGCGTTCTCGGCTACGGTGAGGGCGTCGATCATGTCCTGGATGTCGCCACCGAGGAAACCGTTGAGGTCGTGGGTGGTGTAGCCGATACGGTGGTCGGTGACACGGCCCTGTGGGAAGTTGTAGGTGCGAATCTTGGCACTGCGGTCGCCCGTAGATACGAGGCTCTTGCGGCGGCTGGCGATGTCGTCTACATACTTCTGGTGCTCACGGTCGTGGATGAAAGTGTAGAGTCGGCTCAAGGCACGCTCCTTGTTCTTAGGCTGGTCGCGCGTCTCGGTACACTCTATGAGGATTTCCTCCACCTCGCCCGTGTTAGGGTTCTTCCAAGGGTAGCGCAGGCGTACACCAGACTCCACCTTGTTCACGTTCTGACCACCGGCACCAGAGCTACGGAAGGTATCCCACTTGATGTCGCCCTCGTTGATGTTCACTTCAAACTTATCTGCCTCTGGCAGTACAGCTACAGTGGCAGCCGAGGTGTGCATACGGCCCTGGGTCTCAGTGGCTGGCACACGCTGTACACGGTGAACGCCCGATTCATACTTCAGTGTGCCATACACGTCGGCACCGCTCACGGCGAAGTCGATTTCTTTATATCCACCTACTGCGCCTTCGGATACAGATGTCACGCTGACGTTCCATCCCTTGGATTCGCAGTATTTCTTATACATATTAAATAGGTCGCCCGCAAAGAGGGCAGCCTCGTCGCCACCGGCACCGCCACGGATCTCCATTTGCACGTTCTTGGCGTCCTCTGGATCCTTAGGTACCAGGGCGATTTTGATTTCCTCTTCCAGCTTAGGCTGCAGAGCCTCGTTCTCGTTGAGCTCCTCGCGAGCCATCTCCTTCATCTCTGGGTCGCTCTCGTTGGCAAGGATGTCCTTTGCCTCCTTGATGCTGTTGAGACAGTTGATGTATCGCTTTCTAGCGTCCATGATGTCGCCCAGGTCTTTCCATTCCTTGGTCAGCTTCACGTATCTTGGCTGGTCGGCGATAACGTCTGGGTCGGTAATGAGGGTGCTAACTTCCTCGTATCGGCTCTCTAAGCCTTCTAGCTTCTGTAATATATTATTATTGTCCATAAATTCTTTTTAGTAATTGAATTCGCCAAATTCGCTCTTGATGGTGAGGCTGCGCTTGCCTTCCTCGATATGGCCCACTACCTGGGCATCGATGTTGAAGCTCTTGCTGATGGCGATGACCTTCTCGGCTACCTCTGGGCGAACGTAGATCTCCATGCGATGACCCATGTTGAATACCTGGTACATCTCCTTCCAGTCGGTGCCAGAGCAGTCGTGGATGGCACGGAAGAGTGGTGGCACTGGGAACATGTTGTCCTTCACTATCTTGCAGTCTTCGCCTACGAAGTGGAGCACCTTGGTCTGGGCACCACCTGTGCAGTGAACCATACCGTGGATCTCTGGGCGCAACTCATCAAGCATCTTCTTGATCACTGGGGCATAGGTGCGGGTAGGAGAGAGCACCAACTCGCCTGCGTTGATAGGAGAATCCTCCACAGGGTCGGTGAGCTTGTACTTGCCGCTGTATACCAACTCGTCTGGCACGGCGTGGTCGAAGCTCTCTGGGTATTTCTCTGCCAGATACTTGGCGAATACGTCGTGGCGAGCAGAGGTCAATCCGTTGCTGCCCATACCGCCGTTGTACTTCTTCTCGTAAGTAGCCTGACCTGTAGAGGAGAGACCTACGATGACATCGCCAGGGCGAATGTTGGCATTGTTGATCACGTCGCTGCGCTTCATGCGGCAGGTTACGGTAGAGTCTACGATGATGGTGCGCACCAAGTCGCCCACGTCGGCAGTCTCACCGCCGGTAGGGTAGATGCCGATGCCCATCTCACGCATCTCATGGAGCAGGTCGTCGGTGCCATTGATGATGGCAGAGATGACCTCGCCAGGTACGAGCATCTTGTTTCTGCCGATGGTAGAAGATACCAAGATGTTGTCTACCGCACCCACGCAGAGCAGGTCGTCGGTGTTCATCACGATGGCATCCTGTGCGATACCCTTCCATACGGAGAGGTCGCCAGTCTCCTTCCAGTACATGTAGGCGAGGCTAGATTTGGTTCCAGCTCCGTCGGCATGCATGATGTTGCAATACTCTGGGTCACCTCCCAAGATGTCTGGTATGATCTTGCAGAAAGCCTGAGGGAAGATACCCTTGTCGATGTTCTTGATGGCGTTGTGCACATCCTCCTTAGCTGCGCTTACTCCGCGCATCATATAGCGATTATTGCTCATTTTTTCGTTGAAAATTGAAATTTGAAATTTATGATATGCTGTTCTAGCTTATTGCCTTATTTGTTGTCGTGCCAGAAGTCCCATGATGCGAACGCCTGGAGCAAGAGCATTTCCAAGCCGTTCTTCACGGTGGCTCCCTGAGCTTTGCCCTTCTTCATGAAGAGGGTCTCGTCGGGATTGTAGATGAGATCATAGAGCAGCGTGTGGGTGTCCATCGCCTCGTAAGGCAGCTGAGGACACTCGTCTACGTGAGGGTACATGCCCACTGGGGTGCAGTTTACGATCACGTTGTACTCCTTGATTACCTCTGGGGTGATCTTGTCATACTGGATGGTGCCTGGACGCTCGTATCGACTCACGAATACCGTCTCCAGGCCTAGCGATTTCAAGCCGTAGTTGATGGCCTTGCTGGCACCGCCCGTACCCAGGATGAGTGCCTTTTTGTGACAGCTCTCCAGGAATGGCTCGATGCTCTTGGTGAAACCGATCACATCGCTGTTGTAGCCCGTGAGATAGGTGTCGTTGCCCTTGTGCTCCACTTTTACCACATTCACCGCTCCGATGGCATTTGCCTCGGGGCTCACAGAGTCCAGGTAGCTGATGATTTTCTCCTTGTAGGGGATGGTCACGTTCAGTCCACGCAGGGTGGGGTTGGAGTCGAGCACCTCGTTCACGTCTTCGATGCTCGGAATCTCAAAGTTGATGTACTGGGCGTCGATGCCTTCGTTCTCAAACTTCTCGTTGAAGTAGCTCTTGGAGAATGAGTGGCCCAGTGGGTATCCTATGAGTCCATACTTGTCCATAAAAAAATCTTTAATTTATAATGTTTCTTTTACTTAGTTGCGAAGTAGAGGGTGCAGATGCCGAAGGTGAGTCTCTTAAACTCTGCCTGGGCGAACCCTGCCTTCTTGAGCACATCCATCATCACCTCGCCTTGTGGGAAGGCGGCGATGGTCTTGTTGAGATAGTCGTAGGCGCTCTGGTCCTTGCTGATCAGCTTGCCATAGATGGGTAGCACCGTGCCCGAATAGATGCTGAAGAGCTGCTTCATGGGGAAGCTGACGGGGGTGGTGAGCTCCACGATGCAGAGATGGCCGCCCTTCTTCAGCACTCGGCACATCTCTGAGAGTCCCTGGTCCAGGTTCTGGAAGTTGCGGATGCCGAAGGCTGCTGTCACGGCATCGAATGTTCCGTCCTCGTAGCCCAGGTGCAGGCAGTCTTGCTTCTCAAAGCTGATGGTGCCGTCCAGCCCCATGCGCTTCACCTTCTCCCTGCCTATCTGCATCATGCCCTCCGAGATGTCGGCTCCGATGAGATGGTCGGGGCGGAGCATCTGGGCTGAGAGGATGGCAAAGTCGCCCGTGCCCGTGGCGATGTCCAGCATCTGCTGGGGGTGGAAAGGCATCAGTCGCTTGATGGCCTTCTTGCGCCAGTATTTGTCGATGTCCCATGAGAGTCGATGGTTCAGGGTGTCGTAGGTAGGGGCGATGTTGTCGAACATCTCCTCTACCAACTTTCCCTTATCACCTGTACCCTCGTAGGGCTTGATCTGTTCTTGCTTGTACATTAATTTCGTTTATTTACGTGTGGCAAGCCACTCGCTTACGTTCTTCTCGATGCGTGCAGCGATGTCGCCTTCCTCGGTAGCCTTGTCGAATTTCTCGCCGGTGATGTGCTCGAAGAGCTCGATGTAGCGGTCGCTGACGCTCTCGGCATACTCGTCGGTGATCTCTGGCATGGTCTGTCCAGGCTCGTTCATGAAGTTGTGCTCGATGAGCCACTGGCGCACGAACTCCTTGGAGAGCTGACGCTGAGGCTCGCCTTTCTCAAACTTCTCCTCGTAGCCGTCGGCATAGAAGTAGCGGCTGGAGTCTGGGGTGTGGATCTCGTCGATGAGGTATACCTTGCCGTCACGCTTGCCAAACTCGTACTTGGTGTCTACGAGAATCAACCCCTGCTTGGCAGCGATCTCCTGTCCACGCTTGAAGATGCGTCGTGTGTAGTCCTCCATCACTGCGTAATCCTCAGCACTAACGATGCCCTGGGCGATGATCTCCTCCTTGGAGATGTTCATGTCGTGACCCTCGTCAGCCTTGGTGGTAGGGGTGATGATAGGCTCTGGGAATCGCTCGTTCTCGCGCATTCCGTCAGGCAGCTTCACACCGCATATCTCACGGCAGCCCTTCTGATACTCTCTCCATGCGCTACCAGTGAGGATGGAGCGTATGATCATCTCGACACGGAAACCCTCGCACTTCAATCCTACGGTTACCATAGGGTCTGGGGTAGCTAACTTCCAGTTAGGGCAGATGTCTGTCGTGGTATCGAGGAACTTGGCGGCAATCTGGTTGAGCACCTGTCCCTTGAATGGGATACCCTTAGGCAGCACAACGTCGAACGCTGAGATTCTGTCGGTAGCGACCATCACGAGGATGTCGTCGTTAATGTCATACACATCACGTACCTTACCGTGATAAACACTCTTCTGTCCATTGAAATGGAAATCTGTCTTTGTTAATGCTTTCATTTTATATTGAAATTTGAAATTTGAACTTTGAAATTTATGATTAGCTTTTGCTCTTGAATTCTTCGTTCTTCACTCTTCGTTCTTCACTTCTTGCTTTGTCGTAAGCGTCGTAGGCATTCACGATGCGAGTCACCAGCTTGTGCCTTACGATGTCTTTCTGTCCGAGCCTTACCACGCCGATGCCTTCCACGCCATCCAGTATCTTGAGGGCCTCCTTCAGACCGCTGCGCTGCTCTCGGGGCAGGTCTATCTGGGTCAGGTCGCCCGTGATGATCATCTTGGTGTTCATGCCCATTCGGGTCAGGAACATGCGGATTTGTTGGGAGGTAGTGTTCTGCGCCTCGTCCAGGATGACGACGGCGTCGCTGAGGGTGCGTCCACGCATGAAGGCGAGGGGCGCTATCTGGATCATGTGCTTTTCCATCATGTCTTGCAGCTTCACGGCTGGTATCATGTCTTCCAGTGCGTCATAGAGTGGCTGCAGGTAAGGGTCTATCTTGTCTTTCATGTCTCCAGGCAGGAATCCGAGTTTTTCTCCGGCTTCCACGGCAGGTCGGGAGAGGATGATTTTCTTGATGGTCTTCTCCTTGAGTGCCTTCACGGCGAGGGCGATGCTGAGGTAGGTCTTGCCCGTACCGGCAGGACCCACGGCAAATACCATGTCGTTCTTCTCGTAGGCATCGATGAGCTGCTGCTGGTTCTCGCTGCGGCTCTTGATGGGCCTGCCGCTGATGCTGTATACCAGCACGCCCTTCACGCTGTCGGCCTTGGTCTGCTTGCCCTTCACGATGTCGAGGATGTCCTCCTCGGTGAGCGTATTGTATTTCACCAAGTGACGTCTCATCTGCTCAATGTCCTCCTCAGCCTTCGCCATCTGCTCCTCGTCGCCGAGCACACGAATCACGTTGTCGCGTGCCACGATACGCAACTTGGGATACAGCGACTTGATCATCTGCAGGTGGCCATTGCCCACTCCATAGAACATCACTGGATCTATATCTTCCAATATGATATGTTTCTCTATCAAAATTTTTCTTTTTCTAAATAGTTTAAACCTAATCTTGTTATATAACGGTGCAAAATTACTACTTTTCCGTGAAATGAGCAAATAAATGGGAAAAAAATGGGCGATAAAGTAAGATAAAACATTCTTTAAATATTAAAAAGGTGATTTTTGGGGAGAAATTATTACCTTTGTGCCCGATTTTGATTGAATTAAGAATTAATAATTAATAATTAAGGGGCTTACGCCATTCTGATAGGGGGGAGAAATTCTGATAGGGGGGAATTAAGAAAATAAAGAAAAAATAATTATGAAGATAAGTAAGAATAGATATTTACAGGGTTTTGTGGTAGTGACATTGGTGCTGGCGCTGGTCAGACTGATTTTTCCAAGCGTGGCTGAGCCTAAGGCGCAGACTGCTGTGGAAGATGCTGTCGACTCGGGAGGTGTGGCTTCTCAGAGAGATTCAGCTCTGGTTGTGCCCCAGATTGATACGGCTCAGGATGAGCTCTCGGTGGCTCCCGATACCGCCCAGGGGGATGGCAAGCAGAGCATCTTCTTCGACAAGGACGGCCGGGAGGTGAAGCATCGCATTTTCTCCGTTCCCCACTTTGGCAATACCTTCCCCGACCAGCAGGATGTGCAGATATTGGCTGCCAACCAGCATGGCGTGAGCCCCGTGCAGAATCGCAGCGAGGCGGAGCATAGCAAAGGTCGGCTGGTGTATGTGGGCTGCAATCCCTTCTTCTATGTGGACAAGCTCAACAATAGCATTCCTTACCTGGTGCCTCGCGCCTCGGTATTGCTTCAGGACATAGGCAGGGCTTACTTCGACTCGCTGCAGATCAAGGGCATCCCGCTGCACAAGATTATCGTGACCAGCATCCTGCGCACCAAGGACGATGTGGCTAAGCTGCGCACCCGCAATGGCAATGCCACGGAGAACTCCTGCCACCTGTATGGCACCACCTTCGACGTCTGCTACAATCGCTACAAGGCTGTTCAGACCCTGGCTCATCCTCGCCGCCAGGTGCAGAATGATACGCTGAAATGGGTGCTCTCCGAGGTGCTGCGCGATATGAGGGAGCAGAACCGCTGCTACATCAAGTATGAGGTGAAGCAGGGCTGCTTCCACATCACTGTGAGATGAACACCCAAAAATCCATGAGGACGCCGTGCACGGTGCCTCGGCTGTAGGGGGAGTTGTGCTCGGAGATGTGGGTCACGAATGCCTCGAAGTCCATCTCTCGGTCGGTTACTGCTGTGGCGTACCACATCTTCTTGTCCTTGTTAGGTCCATTCTGAGGAGTGCGAGTTACTTTACGATACTTCAATGTTCCTTTTGTTGCCATAGTTCTTTTTGTTTTTTTTTTAGTGGTTAATAATGCTCTTCGAATGACAATGCAAAGGTACTACATTTTTCCGACGCCACCAAAAATCACCTTGCAGAGTTATGTAAAATTCCATTAACATTTCCGCGTAACTACTCAGCACCCCTATGGGCATGAGTAATCGTCTTACTGTTGTACTACAG
>URLG01000083.1 GCA_900548535.1 Candidatus Segatella intestinihominis
ACTTCAAGGGCAAGTCTTATTTCTTCTATCATACGGGTAAACTGGGTGGCGGATTCGGACGCAGTGTGGCTGTGGAAGAATTTAAATATAATGCCGATGGTACATTCCCTATCATCCATCACACGGAAGAAGGAGTGAAACCTATCGCTACGCTCAATCCTTATCAGCGTAATCAGGCGGAGACCATCGCCTTCTCCAAAGGGGTGAAAGCGGAACAGACGGATGAGACCGGTGTTTATATCTCGGAGATTCATACCGGTGATTATATCAAGGTACGCGAGGTGGACTTCGGCAACGAGGCTCCAGACCAGTTTGCCATCTCTGCGGCTTGCTCTTCGCTGGGAGGTTCGCTGGAGGTTCATCTCGATAAGGAAGATGGGGAATTGATTGCTAAACTTGATGTTACCAAGACGGGTGGTTGGGAAAAATGGAAGACTTTCTCTGCCAAAATGCTCAAGAAGGTAACCGGCAAGCATGACATCTACTTCGTGTTCAAGGGATTGAAAGGAAGCAAGCTCTTCAACTTCGACTGGTGGAAATTTGAGAAAGATTTCGATAATCCTGTGGTTTGGGCTGATGTGCCTGATGTGGATGTAATCCGTGTGGGTGACAGCTTCTATATGGTAAGCACCACCATGCATCTGATGCCGGGTGCGCCTATCATGAAATCGAAGGATCTGGTGAACTGGGAAACCGTGAACTATATCTTCCCTAAACTTACCGATTCACCTAAGTATGACATGAAGGAGGGTACGGTGTATGGTCGTGGTCAGTGGGCAACATCTTTGCAGTATCATCGTGGCAAGTTCTATGCTCTCTTTGCTCCAAACGACAATCCGGGGGGCGAGACTTATATCTGTACTGCTGATGATATCGAAGGAAAGTGGACCATCCATAGCCGTTTGCAGCATTTTCATGATGCAGCTCTCTTCTTTGATGATGACGACAAGGCGTATGTGGTTTATGGCACAGGCGATATGGTGCAGCTGAATGCATCCCTGACGGATGTGGTTCCTGGAAGCCATCGTAAACTTTTTGAGCGTGATGCGGATGAAAAAGGCTTGCTCGAAGGTTCTCGCATGATCAAGCACAATGGTAAGTATTATCTCCTGATGATTTCGTGGACACAGGGACATCCTCGTCGTGAGGTTTGTTATCGTGCTGATCACATTCAGGGACCTTATGAAAAAAAGGTGATTCTGGAAACGGAGTTTGCTGGATTTAATGGTGTAGGACAAGGCACCATCATTGATGATAAGGAAGGCAACTGGTATGGTGTTGTATTCCAAGATCGTGGTGGTGTGGGAAGAGTTCTCACTTTGGAACCATGTACCTGGAATGACGGATGGCCTATGTTGGGCGATAAGGATGGAAATATTCCGAGCAAGATGCAGAAGCCAGTGTTGGGATATGATGGTAAGGGACTCGTGTATAGTGATGACTTTAATGGTGATAAGTTGGAATTGCAATGGCAGTGGAACCACAATCCTGTAGATGAGGCTTGGTCTTTGACAGAGCGCAAGGGATGGCTTCGACTGAAGACATCTCGCCTGGCTCCTAACATCTTCCTGGCTCCTAATACCATCAGTACCCGTACCGAAGGACCAGCCTGTGAGGGTATCGTCAAGATGGATGTGAGCAAGATGAAGGATGGAGACGTGGCAGGCTTGTCTGCCTTTCAGGGCGATGCAGCTTTGCTTTCTATTGTAAAGGAAGGCAAGAAACTCTTTGTGGTGGGAACCAAGGAGAGTGTAGCTTTAACTGAAAAGGAAAAGGCTGTGACTGATGTGAAGCGTGAGGAGGTTTATCGCCAGCCATTGAACTTGAAGGTGGATAAGGCAACCAAATCAAGTATCATCTATCTGAAGATGAGCTGCGATTTCCGACTTCATCAGGATCTCGCCACCTTATTATATAGTATAGATGGAAAGACCTGGATTCCTGCCATCAAGAATTTCAAGATGCAATATGATTATCGACGTCTCTTTATGGGAACCCGTATTGCCATCTATAACTATGCTACAAAGGCAGTTGGAGGATATATAGATGTAGATTCTTTTGAGTATTCTAAAAGAAAATAGGGATTAAAGTTGAGATATTTTTTATTTTGTCGGCACAAAGTGATGGAAAAACAAAAATTTTCCTTATCTTTGTGCCGTATTTTATAACTAATCAATGCTGATTTTATGAATAGAAATAAGATGATTTTGGGGGCTTGGGTCATAGGACTATTGTTTCCGATAGATATGCTGGCTAAGACAAGTTGCCCAGACAATAGTACTCGACTTTGGTATAATGCTCCTGCCCAACATTGGTTGGAGGCTTTACCTATAGGAAATTCTCATTTGGGAGGTATGGTATATGGCGGAACTACGGACGAGAATATCCAGTTGAATGAGGAAACATTCTGGAGTGGTGGTCCCCATAGCAACAATAGTACAAAATCTTTGGAGACTCTGCCAAAGGTGAGGGAACTCATCTTCGATGGTAGAGAAGAGGAGGCGGCTGCTCTTATCAACCAAACCTTCATCCCCGGTCCTCATGGTATGCGTTTCCTACCGATGGCAAATCTGCATGTCAAGATGCAGAATCAGGGAAAGGCGGAGCATTTTGTGCGCGAGTTAGACTTGAAGAGGGCGATTACCACCACCTCTTTTGTTCTTGATGATGTGAGATATACTCGCGCAACTTTTGCTTCATTGGCAGATGGAGTCATTGTTTGCCATATCAAGGCAAGCAAGAAAGGAGCCTTAAACTTCGATGTAACCCTAGACTCGCCTTTTCAACATCAGGTCCAGAAGACGCCTCATGGTATTGTGCTGAGAGTTAAAGGACAAGACCAGGAGGGTATCAAGGCTGCTCTTACCGCCGAATGCGTAGCTGATGTGAAAACTGATGGCACTGAGGCTACCATCATCGTGAGCGCAGCTACCAACTTTGTGAATTATCACGATGTATCGGGCAATGCCGCTCAGCGTAATGCCGACTATATAAATAAGGTGAAACTGATGAGCTATGCCCAGTTGGAAAAACGGCATGTGGAGGCCTATCAGAAACAGTTTGGTACTTCTTCCTTGACTCTGCCAACTGACGCCAATGCTTCGCTGCCTACCAACCAACGTCTGGAGAAATTTGCTGGCAGCAAGGATATGGCAATGGTGGCTCTGATGTATAACTATGGTCGCTATCTCCTGATTTCCTCTTCTCAGCCAGGAGGACAGGCGGCTAATCTGCAGGGTGTCTGGAATGATAACAAGAATGCACCTTGGGATAGTAAATATACCATCAATATCAATACGGAGATGAATTATTGGCCCGCAGAGGTTGCCAATCTAGGTAATACCACTGGTCCTTTGTTTTCCTTGATTAAGGATTTAAGTGTGACGGGAGCCAAGACGGCTAGAGAAATGTATGGCTGTCGTGGCTGGATGGCACATCATAATACTGATATTTGGCGTATAGCAGGTCCGGTAGACGGTGCGCAGTGGGGCATGTTCCCGAATGGTGGTGCTTGGCTAACCACTCATCTTTGGCAGCATTATCTTTATACAGGCGATAAAGCTTTCTTAAAGCAGTGGTATCCTGTGATTAAAGGGGCAGCGGAGTTCTATCTCGACTATATGCAGAAGTTGCCAGGTACTGAGTGGAAGGTAACCGTTCCGTCAGTAAGTCCGGAACAAGGTCCTAAGGGAAAGAAAACTGCTGTAACAGCAGGTTGCACGATGGATAATCAGATAGCCTTTGATGTATTGAGCAATGCAGTGAAGGCTTCCGAAATTTTAGGCGTTGATGAAGCAGAGTGCAAGGAGATGCAGAAGTTGATTTCGCAGATTCCACCCATGCAGATAGGAAAGTACGGACAGTTGCAGGAGTGGCTTGTGGATGCGGATGATCCGAAGAATGTGCATCGCCATATTTCGCATCTCTATGGATTGTATCCATCTAATCAGATTTCTCCTTTTTCTCATCCGGAACTGTTCCATGCCGCCGCCACCACCTTGAAGCATCGTGGTGACCAGGCTACGGGTTGGAGTCTGGGTTGGAAAACGAACTTCTGGGCACGTATGCTTGATGGCAATCATGCTTTCAGAATCATCAGCAATATGCTTCGTTTGTTGCCGTCTGATGCGCATTTCAAGGAGTATCCTGATGGCAGAACTTATCCTAATCTCTTTGATGCCCATCCTCCATTTCAAATAGATGGTAACTTTGGTGTTACTGCCGGTATTGCAGAGATGCTCTTGCAAAGTC
Organism: Candidatus Segatella intestinihominis; assembly: GCA_900548535.1. Lineage (GTDB taxonomy): Bacteria > Bacteroidota > Bacteroidia > Bacteroidales > Bacteroidaceae > Prevotella > Prevotella intestinihominis. The sequence continues at coordinate 4,252 of URLG01000083.1, forward strand.
ATGATGGAGCCGTGCATCTCTTGCCTGCCCTGCCTGATGCCTGGAAAGAGGGAAACGTGACGGGACTTCGTGCTCGTGGTGGCTTTGTGGTGGATATGGGTTGGAAGAACGGAAAATTGGTGCAGGCTAAGATTCGTTCAACTGTCGGTGGGGTATTGCGCCTTCGTTCCTACGTTCCGTTGAAGGCGAAGAATCTGAAGAAGGCAGAAGGTGATTGCCCGAATGCCTTGTATGCCCCTGCTGTAATCAAACCTACTATGATTCAGAAAAGTGTGGAAGAGGGTGTGAAGGCGAATATCCCAATGGTGTATGAATATGACTTGGAAACAGAGCCGGGAAAGACTTATATCATCAGATAAAATGAGGCTTATTATATAAAATGAGTTGAATAATCATATTTAGTGCCATAAAAGTATCATTTTGTCCACCTCTAGGCGGATAAAAAATCGTACTTTTGTGGCACATTTATTTATAAACATTTTTAGACCTAAAAGATAGAATGAAGAAATTTTTATTTGCAACTTGTTGCATTGCTCTGTTAGGTGGCTCCCTGGGAGCTTCGGCGCAGAAGAAATCTGCTGCCACCCAAACTTCCGCATCACTAAAGCTTGGAAAGCAGACGCTGGTCGGAAAATCATGGTCTGCAGATAATGGAAATGGTACCTTTACCAACCCTTTGTTTTATGATGAGTTTTCTGATCCAGATATCATTAGAGTAGGAGAGGATTATTATCTGGCGGGTACTACGATGCACTCTGTGCCAGGATTGGTGGTGCTGCATTCCAAGGATTTGGTGAATTGGGAATTTTCCTCCTATTGTTTCGACCGTTTCGATAATTCTGATGATTTTAATCTCCGAAATGGAAAGGAGGCGTACGGACAGGGTATCTGGGCGCCAGCCATCCGCTATCATAATGGAAAATTCTATATCTTCTCTAATATCAATGGACATGGTTTGCAGGTGTATATCTCGGATAGTGCCAAAGGACCTTGGAAACATCAGCAGGTAAAGGGAGATATCTATGATCTTTCGGTTCTCTTTGATGAGGATGGCAAGATATATGCTGTTCATAAGTATGGCAACGTGACTGTTACAGAGTTGAAGCCTGATTTAAGCGGACCGGTGGAAGGTTCAAGCAAGGTGGTGATTCCTGAAGGCAATGCGATGGGTGAGGGACATCATGTGTATAAAATCAACGGTATGTATTATATTCTTTCTGCCGATTATTCACCTATGGGACGCATGCAGTGTGCCCGAAGCAAAAGTATCTGGGGACCTTACGAGACTTGTGTCATCAGCGAACGAGAGTCGTTTGGATATGCTGCCGGTTGGAGTGTAGGTAATATGGGCATTGGTCGCCCAGTGCCAGAAGCTGGATTTAAGTACAAGAATAATCCTCCTGTAGATACTCGTTTGGGATGTGCCACGATTCATCAAGGTGGAATCGTTCAAGCCCCTGATGGCAAATGGTGGGGTGTCTCCATGCAAGACTTCAATGCTGTGGGGCGTACCGTTTGTCTTTCGCCTATTACTTGGCTGGATGGCTGGCCTTATTTCGGACTGGAGAAAAACCTCGGACGTTCTCCTCGTACTTGGTTTAAGCCAAATGATGCAGTGAAAACTCCGATAGCAACATACGATCGTTGTGATGATTTCTCAGGTAAAACCTTTAAACCGGTATGGCAGTGGAATCATAATCCAAACGATAAGATGTGGTCGCTCAATAAGGAACGCAAGGGATGGCTTCGTCTGCATGCTATGCCAGCCAAGCAGTTGCTTTGGGCTAAGAACTCGCTTACCCAGCGTGCTATGGGGCCTGTGTCTTACACCTCGGTAAAGCTCGATGCTTCTCGTTTGAAAATTGGTGATGAGGCTGGTCTTGGTGCCATCAACATGCCATACGCTTCTTTGGGCGTAGTGAAGACAGACAAGGGATTGGCCTTGAGATGCTACGATCAGAATACCAACAAGGAGGTAATTAAATCTTTGGATAAGAAGGTGGTTTGGCTTCGTCTTTGGGGCGATTATGACAAGAGCCAACTGCAATATGCCTACTCTTTGGATGGTAAGAACTGGGAGAATATAGGTGAGCAAATCTTGTCTCCATATCAGTTGAAGACATTCCAAGGCGTGCGCGTGGCTCTTTATGCCTTCAATAATAATGAGCAGAATGGTGGTGTGGCAGACTTCGATGACTTTATGGTAGAGGAGCCAATGGCTGATAGAACAGCCAACTTGCCTATCGGAAAGACTGTAAGATTCTTCAATCTTGCCGATGGTAATCTGATGAATGCAACCAAGCATGGATTGATGCATGATTCTTGGAACAAGAAGGATATGTCTCAGCAGGTGCAGTTCTTCGTAGAGGATAGAGGACAGGGTAAGGTTGCCTTGAAGTGTGCTGATGGTAGATATGTTTATATCGCAGGTGCCGGTCTTTCTGGAGATGTTCGCCTGACGACTGATGCCACCCAAGCTGAGGAGTTCGTATGGCAGGATATGCTTTATAACCGCTGCATGCTTCTCTCAATGAAGACACAACGTTATGTGGGCAAGCATGCACTGGATGGCAGTCCTTATTCTGCCGATTTCCAAGGGGCTGATGCTGGCATGAAGAATGGCTGTGTATTCACTTGGGAAGAGGTTTATTCAAAATAGAAAGTTAGCGCTATCATTTTACTGTGAGCTGAATTGGCAGCTAGAGTATATGGTAGCGCACTTTTGTCTTTTATGCTATTGATGTGCTTTTTGTCGTAAGAGTCCGTGAGACCATACATAAATTTCAACTCAGGGCGGAGTTTGAAGAAAGGCAGATAAAAATCACATCCTACTCCCAATTCCAAGAACACTTCTGTCTTCTTGAGTTTGATATAGTCGTCATTGCTGCTGCTCAAGTTCATCATCGGATTAATGCCTGCCATCACGTATGGGCGATGGTTGTTGAAGCGCTGTGCACCAAATATGATGTCTAATGCAGATGAGATATAGGCTGTCTTCATCTCTTGTTTTTGCTCGATGGGATTGCCTGCGCCATCTTTCTCCAGCATATTATAGAATGAGAGATGGCGAGTGCCAAAGTACATGGCTGGAGCTATACGGAACTGAAAGCTCTGGTTGAGTCTGAATTCGCCCAATACGCCTACTGTAAAGCCTGCGTCCCATCGGTCTTGATCTACGGTTACATTGCTAGCTTGTTCTATGCCGTCTGCATCAATGTATGATGTAGGTCCCGCATTTTGAAATTCTATGTCTTGTAGGTGAGTGCCCACCAATACTCCAAAGTGGAATGGGCGCAAGTCGGTATAAGGACGGTTTTCTACAGTCCTTTCCTGAGCCATTGCTTGCATGGTAATGGCTATGTATGCTATGATTGCTATTATCTTTGATTTCATATCTAATAAACGGAATAAGTGTCTAGATATTGTTTAAATAGTTATTTCGATTGTGTACAAATAGAATTAAAAAAGAAAAAAACATATACCTAATTGTAGGTATATTGAAAATTAATTGTTATCTTTGCACCATCAAAAGTAGGTAATCAGTCCTATACATATTATACAGAAACAAAACAAGAAATTATACAAAAATATTATTAACATTATAAAACATTATTATTATGGCTTACGTAATTGGTGACGATTGTATCGCTTGCGGTACATGTATTGATGAGTGTCCATCAGGTGCAATCTCTGAGGGCGAGAAGTATTCAATCAACCCAGATGTTTGCACAGAGTGTGGTACTTGTGCAGATGTTTGCCCTAATGAGGCAATCAGTCTTCCATAATTAAATATGGATAGATACTTTTAGTTACATAAAACATGGAGAGCGATTCCTTACGGAGTCGCTCTTTTCTTTTTTACTAGTTTTTCTGGGATTTCTCTTTTGCCAATATATAATTATATGTGTATCTAATTAACTATTGGCAAAATTAAAAATGGGATGCTCAAAATCTTTGAGCATCCCATCTTATATTGTTTTGCATTTATTTCATTATGCACCTGGCTGGACACCTGCCTTCTCGAATGCATCCTTTGCAATCTTGTTGTTAGGATCCAACTTCAGCAACTTATCGAAGTATGGCTTTGCAGTCTCGAAGTCCTGCTTATCGTATGTGTAGATGAAGCCCATATACTGGTAAGCCTGCTTCAAGTAGCTGTTCTCATCCTCGTCACACTGCTTGTTCTCCAATTCTGCGATAACCTCTTTGTAAGCCTCAATAGCTGGGTAGTCCATCTCATTCTGGAATGCGGTGTTACCCTCCTGCAACTTAGCGAATGACTTCAGAGTAGGATATTTCTCTGCCAACTTAGCATATACATCGATAGCCTTCTGAATATTCTCAGTCTTCTTGGCTGTATCCTTCTTTGCCTTATTGATGTAGATTTCAGCAAGCTTCATGAAGTCTGTAGGAGCTGCATTAGGATTCTTGTCCATATACTGCTGGTTGTACTCCAAAGCCTTGTCCTCGTCGCCTATCTCCTTGTATGCTTCAGAAATGTACTGCAATGGCTTAGGATCATCAGCCTTCATCTCAAGAGCCTTCTGATACTGAGCGATTGCCTCATTGTACTGCTTGTTGCCCTTGAGAGCCAAGCCATAGTATGAGTAGATAGAAGAGTTCTTCTTGATGTTGTTGTCACTCATGATTGTGTTAGCATACTGAAGAGCTTTGTCATATTTCTGGGTGTCAACAGCTGCGCGCATACCGAGAATCAAGAATGCTGTGTCCTTTGGATACTTCTTCATACCCTCCTGGCAAAGGCTGAGAGACTCTTCTTTCTTGTTCAAAACGTATGTTGTGAAGCAGTACTCGTAGAAGATGTACTCTTCCATAGTTGCGTGGTTAGCCTTAGAGAAGTTCTCGTATGCCTTCTCATAGTTACCATTAGAGTAGAATGTGTGACCATTCTCTGCCTCTACAGGATAGTCAGGATTGATTTCCTTCAACTTCTGGAGAGCCTCTGCGCTACCATTTGGGTCTATCTTCTGGTATACACGAGCATAGCTGATATAGCCCTGAGGATTCTTTGGGTCCATAGTCATACACTGACCATACCATGTGGCAGCTTCACCACCATTGTCCTGCATAGCATAGATATCGCCTTTCAATATGTATGCATCACCATAGTTCTTAAACTTAGCGATGACAGCATCTGCTACAGCGTTACCCTTGTCATACTTCTTGGCGATGACGAGTGCATTACCGAGAGCTACGAGAGCCTTAGGATCCTTCTTGAATACCTTCTGATACTCTTTCAACTCCTTGTCGAAAGCCTTTGCGTCAGAAACGCCAGCCTTCAATGTTGTCTCTATTGGCTTGAGTGCATCCTTGTAGTTCACTTCCTGAGCCATTGCAGGAGCTGCCAAACCCATGACGAGCAAACCTGCTACTAAATATTTAACTGCTTTCATAATTCTACTTTTATTTACGTTTTAAATTCAATTTGAATCTTTGACGTTACTTTGCTACGTAGGTTTAACCCTATTGTTTACTTTTTTACGTCGCTTTAGTTTTATTTCAACTTGTTAGCGTTTCACGTCCACCGTTTTGATTGTGATGTCACCTCTGTATGGAAGTAGTCCAGCCTTAAACAATATCAGCTGTCCCTTAGGACCGGAGATATAGTTGGCGAAGCTCCAAGGCAATGCCTTGTGCGGGTCTACTACGATAGCATATAATGTTCTAACGAACGGATATCTACCATCAAGCAAGTATGCTTGATAAGGTTTCCAGCTATTCATAGGAGTAGCTTTGTCCTTGATAGAAACCGACATTACGTGAATATTCTTCTTGAAAGTTGTGTTGGTGGAGTCTCTGCGGTCATTCAACCAATTGGATCCGATAACACCGATTGAGCCTGGATTCTTATCAACGTAGTCAACGACTTGTTTACTGGTCTTGGCTGCCATGATTTGAGCACCCATCTTGGCTCCATGTAGAACAGAGTCTACAACGTAGTTGGTTGTTGCTGAACGAGTATTGTCGAAGATAACCTCGATATCACCTCGTTTAGAACCTGGTACAATGTCGCTCCATTTGGTAGCTTTGCCTGTCAAGATGCGTTTGATGTCATTCACTGTGATGCAAGTATCAGGATTGTTCTTGTTGACAATGAATGCCAGTCCATCGTATCCGATAGGGAAAACAGAAGGAATCACATTGCTTTTTGATTTCAAGTAAGCTATTTCGCTATCCTTCAAGTTGCGGGTAGTAAACAATAGGGTGGTCTTGAAATCCTTGATCATCTGAAGTCCAGTGACTTCGTCAGTATACTTTGGTTTGAGCTTAGCTTTAGGATACTCATACTCAAACTGACTTCTTTCTTCGTCAATGATAGGACTAAGACTCTCATCAGCCACGAATTGTATGGTGCCTGAAGTAGGAGTATCAGTTCTACCATCTTTGGCTTTCTTCTCGCCACAAG
>URLG01000084.1 GCA_900548535.1 Candidatus Segatella intestinihominis
ATTGGCTATATCCTAGCCTTTTCAGCCCCGACGATTTCTAAACGGGACAGCAGTGATATAAAAACGATATGACGAAAGGATTAGATTGTCTACAAAATGCAATAAAATGGTATGAAGATAGGTTTTGTGTGCGTTTTACACCGGCAGTGATTTATTCTTTATATCCTAGAGAAGGAGAATATGGTTGGCCGCAACCATGGCCAATTCCGGATTCTGCAGGAATCTATGCTTTCTTAGATTCAAATAAGACCATTGTGTATATAGGAAAAGCAAGTCAAATGGGGGCAAGGCTTAGTCATTATTTTGGATATGGGGAAAATGCTAAATGTATCTTAAAGGATAAACGTATTGATGATATTTCCTATGTTCAATGTTATTCTTGTAGCCCAGAAGAACCCTATGCTTGTCTTTCTCTTGAAGAATATTTAATATCAGAAATGAATCCTAAATATAATAAAATAGGAAGAACGGAATGGTAGTAAAAAACTTGTTCCTTATGATAATTGAAAATATTACCTCAAGCAGTCTTATTTCGAAACATAATCTTGTAAAGATAAAATATGGCAAAGAATTTTGAAGATATTCTAACTTCAATGTTGGAACAATTAGAAAACAATCCTGACCAGGATATTGATGTACTGGTTAAGGATGAGTGTGAGAAAATGGGAGTTTCGGAGGAAGGCAAGGCTTTGCTCTCCGAGACTAACGAGTATATTGATGGCTTTGCAGAGAAAATGGCTGCATTGCAAACGGCTAAGGAGGATGGAAAGTCTCGTAAGCAATGGATGCTTGAGGAGATGGACCGAATATTGAAGGGACGTGACGAGCAGGAGAAGGCTGAAATCGTCTCTGCCATTTCTGATGCTGGTGAGAATGTGAACAATGAAACTTTAACTAACGAGGAGGACTAAACTTATGAAGTACACTGAGTATAATGAAGATGCAGGGCGCAATGAGTTTGGTGCTCATTTGGAGAGTGAAAGCAGAAAGTATTCAGCCCTTCAATCCTTGTTGGCTGGTAAGCTGTTGGAAAAGGATGAGATAGAGAGTCTTCGAGAGTTTAAGTTTGTTCAGCAATTCTTGGATTCCCCAATTGGTGATGCTTCTGAAGCAAAGTTGAAGAAGGCTTTTGCTGCTGCCGTTATAATGGCACAAGAGCAGGGGACTTTGCCTTTCTCTCTTGCAGACAAAAGCCCAATAGCTATTGCAAGTGCCATTGATGAGGGATTAAATCGTGTTAAGTTTGCATACAAAGTTTCGAAAGAGGAGCTTGATGTCGTTGAGGTGGCGGATAAGTTGATTGATGCTACTGTAGCTCGTGTGGTGACTGTTGCTGACAAAGTGATAGAGAGGGGAGTCCCTGTTGTTTTGGACAAACTTTGTAAAGTAATAGCCAAAGTTTATCCTCCTGCTGCAGTATTCGTTCCTGTTATCAAAGCGGCAGAGAAATATATAGTGCCTATTGCTAAGATGGCGGTAAGAAAGGGATTGTCTGTTGTGGCGGAAGGTGCGAAGTCTTTTATTCGCTCAACGGTTAAAACATTGAAAAATGGGGTTAAGAAGTTTGTTTCTTGGCTGGTGAATTAAAAAACATTATTGGGTTATGAGAATAATAGTAAAGGCGAAGCCTATACGAATAAGAATAAAGTCTGGTGGGGAGGAACACTCCTCACTTGACTCTTTGCGCCAGAATCTCTGTGTGCAAGACTTGTGGCCATTAGTAAAAGACAAGCGGTTGTCAAGATGGTTGATGCAGTTGGGTGAAGTGGATTTGGCTCATGATATTGATGCTTTGTCTGAGAGTCAACTTGATTTTCCGACATATTTCAAAGTTTTGGTTATCTTTCTGAAGGATGACCTTGCTGGGCGTCACGTAACGGAACTATATACCTTGTTCTCGTTTTGGCATGATTGCGAAAAGAGAAAGTCCAAGAATTATGATTCTTTGCGTAAGTACTTGCTGAGCAAATATGAAGGTGCCAAATTTATATTTAAGCAGTATCCAGAGGAGCTCTCTGATGGTGAATGGTGGGATGTATTCAGTAAATACGAAAATGAAGAAGACCCAGAATTTTTGTTTGAACAAGGAAAACTTGCATTTGAGGGATTTACAAAAAGTGATGGCATGGAATTCAGGGATATTGTTCGTGCTGATGAATTAATTAAGGTTGCTGCTGATTTGGGCAATAATGAAGCAATAGCCTTTGAAAATCAACTTCTTTTGGCTCGTAGAAAAACAATGTTGACACCTGAAGCGAAAAATAAGATTCAAAGGCAAATCGCAAGATGGAAGACGGATAAACTGGGCTATTTGAATAAGATGGAAGATTCTGATGAGGATATAGTAAAAGAGACTAAATTCCTACTTCGTGAGTTTACTTCTTTATTAAGAATAGAGGGAAGGATGCATAAAGAGCTTACTATAAAAGACGCAAAAAGTAAGTATAAGCAATTAGACAAAACGAATCCCTTTTATGTTGAGAATAGATTTGCTTTAGAATTTATTTTATATAAATATTTGGCGTATGATGATGAGCCATCAGCAAATCTATTTGTAGAATTGGCCAATAAATACAATTATCCTTTGGCGAAATATATGTTAAACCCTCCTACAAATAGGCTCATTAAAGGATTTGATTTCATTAATGCGTACTTTTTTGCACAGTTGGAATTTATATTAGACCATTTGTTTGATTACTAAACACATAGCGATGAACAAGAAGATAATATCTGATTTTCTGAAGATGATAGATGTAAATACACCTATCATCTATATCAATGACTATGATTTTGTCCGTATAGATGAAATCATAACGGAGATAGTTGGTAATAACAAGGTATTTGAATGGAATCCTGCAACTGGTACAACCAACTTTAAAACGAAAGAAAGTCAAGGCTTGGGAGAGAATGATACACTGGAGCAATTCTTGCGTGATAAATATACTGTTGATGTCAATCTAAAGGAAAAGTTCTTGGTGTTGAAGGATATTCAAGATTTTATTGAAGAGCCGGCAATCAAGTCATTGCTTCAGTTGATAGCTCAACGTAAGTTGTATGATAGAGATTATAATACAACAGTCATTATAGTTTCTTCTGTTCTTAAAGTACCGCAAGAATTGGAGAAGTACGTGTCTTACTTGGATATTCCATTTCCTGAAGAAAAAGAAATCAATCAGCTTATAGACGAGCATGTAGAGGTGAACTGCTATGACAATTTCAAAGATGAGGACAGAAAGAAACTGATGCCATCTTTGAAGGGTATGACGAGCTTTGAGATAGACCGAATGCTTGATATGGCAATGAGCAGCAATGGCTCGTTGAGTGCAGAGGATACGGAGATGATTCTTCAGCAGAAGAAGGCGATGGTTAAAAAGTCTGGATTGCTGGAGTTGATAGATACCCCTGAAAAATTGGACAGCATCGGAGGTATGGATGCCTTGAAAGGTTATTTGGAACGAAAGTCAAGGGTTATTTCTGACTTGCCAAAGGCACAAGAGTTTGGCGTATCTATACCGAAAGGTGTGTTTATCGTTGGAATGCCTGGTTGTGGAAAGTCTCTTTGCGCCAAAGCATCTGCTGCACTTTTCAAAACTCCTTTGTTGAAGTTGGATATGGGCAGCATGATGGGTAAGTATGTAGGAGAGAGTGAGAGCAATCTCCGTAAGGCCATCAAGATTGCAGAAGCTGCAGCTCCTTGTGTGCTATGGATAGACGAGATAGAGAAGGCGTTTTCTGGAGTTGGAGGAAATAATGATATTATGACACGAATGTTTGGCTATTTTTTGTCGTGGATGCAAGAAAAGCAGAGTAGTGTTTATGTTATCGCCACAGCTAACAATGCCGACAATTTGCCACCAGAGTTAAAACGTAAGGGACGGTTTGATGAAATATTCTGTGTAAACCTTCCTGATAAGGAGGAGCGCAAGGCAATATTCAAGATTCATCTGGAGAAAAAGAAAAAGTCTTTGGACGATGCATCCTTGAATAGTATCTGTCAAATAACGGATGGATTTAATGGCGCGGATATTGAATCGGTTGTTAATGAAGCGGTGGAGGAGTGTTTCTTGTCGGGAGAGAGAGAATTGAGCAAAAATGTCTTGGAAAATATTGTTCGTCATACAGTAAGCATCTCGAAATCTTGCAAGAAACAGATTGATAATATGAAGAAAGCATTCAAGGAGAATAACTTCAAGGATGCAACAACTACTGGTGATATAACAACCTAAAAAATGAAGCATTATGGCAAAGAATGAAAATAAAATATTGGATGAACTGAGACGAAGAGGCAAGATTTATGAAGATCCTGCTCCTGAAGTCGGAGGCTTTACTGGCTGGTTGATAAGCTTGTTTACCAATAAAAAGTAAGCCGCATATACTTTTTTCTTGATGTTCTGTCACCATTTGACACAGCTGTATAGTTACTTCGCAGCCGAAATCAAATGTATAACTATATAAGGTAATGTAACAATGGAAAAGAACATCAAGAAAAGAGTATGTAGGTTGGTTGCGGTATTGAGTGCCGTGCTGGTAGTATTATTTGGCTATTGGTTCTTCTTGAACCCTCATGGTTATTGGCAAAAGAAGAAGGAAGCAGAGAAGAATGAATATATGGATAGGAGGATGCTTTGGCGGAAGTCGGAGAAGATGACCATGCAACAGATGTTGTCTGACATGACGTTAATGGCAAAGGGGGATTCGGTCCTGGTTTGTTGGCTAACTGGTCTCTCGCTTCCCGTTTATCGTGACTTCATTCATGGTACTGCGCAACCTACAAGGAATGCTTGGGCTGAGACGAGATATTGGTATATGTCTTCTCTCGCTAAAGGCAGAGAATGGATGGAGGAGCGTGCCAAGACGAGGATTCACAAGGGCCTGATCTTTGTGGAAACGAGTAGATTTCAGGTGCAGAAGGATTCCTTGAAGGATTATCGTAAAGAGAAACTTACTCCAACTGAGATTAGGAACAACAAGATGTATCTAAAAGATAATTGTCTGTATAGATGAAATCATAGCATAAATAAAGTATAACGAAAAATGAATAAAATTATAGGGCTTCTTGTAATGGTTTTCATGTTCCTACCCTGGCGACCAATCGTTGCTATAGTGGCAGCAGTATTGTTTGTCAACATCGATGGTACGGAATTGTATGGATGGCAAGCAGGTTTGGCGCATGGATTGTTCTTCCTGCCTAATCTGGTGAGGCATCTCTTTGACGGCGATGTCCTTTTCAAGGCTACCAATTGTACTACAGTTTATCATGTTGCCTGGTGGATAGCTACAGTTGGTTCGTGCATCGGTTGGCTCGTTGATGCAACCTTCTCTTTTATGAAGGCATCGGCATTTGTAGGTAGTGATAAAGAATAAATTAATATAAATACGATGAACAGTATGGCTGATAATCAAAAAGTATATCAGGCAATCAAGACGATTGCTGATGAACTCTGCAAGGAGAACAAGACGTATCTTCGTGCAGATTTGGCTTTTGAACTGAAAAAGTATGGTATAGCTTCCGATTCCTCGGAGGTGAGTAAGCTGGTATTTGATGCCTACAGATATTTCCATGATAATGGCAATATCGCCATTGCTTTTGTTTCCAATAATTCACGTACAACCCTTGTGGCTGAATACAAGTTGAATGACAGCTTGGAACAAGGCAACAAGGAGGAGGCTTTGAAGATAGCCGAGACGGAACTGGCGTTGTCTTCATCTGCTTTGGAGCAGTTGAAAGAGCAAGTGGAATTGAACCTTAACCTGGTTCTTGCTAAGGGAACGTCGAAGATGGCTGATATTGTCATGGGTACGAATGGCGTGAAAGATGTAAGAAGCAAGGCGTCTACCATGTTTGATAAATATACCAAGATGGTGGAGGCTTATCACTATGCCGAGGATAGCGTTCGTGGAAACATCGAAGATTTTACCTCCTTGCGTAGTGATATCGGGACGGTTTATCGTGACTATGCCCTGAAACTGATTGATATCTATGGCGACTCTATTAAGATGGTTTCACCTGATCTTTTCGACTTCAAGCGAATAGAGTGGCTGGATGTGGACGAGATGCTTAAGTATGTGGAGCTGGAATATAATAAGCTCACGGAAAAATGTACAGCTCTGATTGGTGAAATTTCTGTTAGTTTCCGTACTTCCTTGCAGGGTTCTTTGCAGGCTTATAAGTCTTTGTCGAACGGCAACAAGTCCTTGGGCTTGGCGATGGCAGGACTGACCATGCTCGAACACTATATGGGAGCAAGTGAACGCGCTAATCGTTTGAAGTCTGATTTATCAGTTTTCCAGATGAGCGTGAAGCATGATGCCACTCGCATCAAGGCTGATATGGGACGATTGTTGGTAATCTGCAAAACGCTCAATGATGTGGTAATCCCGAAGGCGAATGTGTTCTTGCGTTATGGAGAAAAACTGTTGGCTTCTGACTTGAAGGCGACGCTTGATGCTTTGTATGCGGATGAGACTATTCGTCCATTGGAGGAGCAACGAAAATGTCTGCTTCAGCAGATGAAGGCGCTGGACATGGAAATGAACGACCATCTTCAGAACATCGATGTCTATACCTCGCTGATTAATGATATCACCGCTACCTTGGAGTCTAAGCAGGGAAGCTATATGGAAGCGAAGGCTAAGAAGCCTTCCAAACCTTTCTTCCTCGTCAACTGGATCACCTTTGGTATGGCCAACAAGAACTACTATCGCGACTTCGCCGAATGGAATGCGGTATGCTTCCCACTTGTGAGAGAATACGAGAGCTATCAGGTAGATTTGAAGTTGGATAAGGAGGAATTGGAATCGCATCGTGAGGAACAAACCCGCATCAAAAATGAGTATGCCAAACTCTCCAGTGAACTGGATAAGGTTTCTAAGGAGATCAGAAGCAAGATAGTTTGCTCTGACGACTTGAAGCTGAAGATACTGAAACATCTTCGTGATATGGTTGCCATGCTGAAACTTGGACGTGAAATCATGGAGAGCAAGATAGATGAGAAGTTGGTGCATACGGTCGATATTCCTGATTATAGGGAGGCTGCCAAACTTCCTGCTGATGTGGAGCAAAACCTTTCTCTGTTTACAGGAATGTTGGCAGACAATCTTCATGCCGACAAGGATATGGCTAAGAATTTGCTTGACGGGGTGGAAGCATATACGAAAGACCATAAGAAGATAGAGGGTAAGACCGCACAACAGAACAAATCTGCTGGGTATAGCGAGGAAGACTTGGCGCAGGTAACTGGTGCGATGGAACAATCCTTACAGAAAGGTATCGCTCTGTTTGATAGTTTCGCTAAGCTCAAAGCGCAGCAGCTCAGTGGTAGCTTGGCTTCGGCTGCATACGATAAGGAGTTGAAGAAACATGCTGATGAGTTTAAGCGTGAAATGGCTAAGATAGACAACAAGAGTGCTTATCTTCGTGAGGTGTTCAAGCGTATCAATCTGGCTGGTAGCGAGGTGGAGCGTAAGCAAGCTATGGAGTTGATGAGCGACTTGAGCGGTTTCTCTCTTTCGGAACAGGAGTTCACAGAATTTATAAATGGTAAGAAACAAATAGAATTATAAGGCGTATGGAAAGTTCAAGAAGACAGCAGGCCCAGGCTGATTTGGGCATGGATTTCGCAAAAGAAGATCAAAAGCGAGAGGCGGCTCTTGCCAAAGAACAGGCGAGGGCTGATAAAAAAGCTGCTAAGCGTGAGAAGATGATGAACATGCCGTCATATCGTCTGATGGTAGGTACGGCGAAGTATATGGACAAGTGGTTCTTGGATCCTATCCTTGGCTTCATCCTTCCTGCCGGTATCGGTGATGCTTTGACGAGCGTGTTTGCATTCCCATTTATCTATTACAGTCTTTGCGTGGTTAAGTCGATTCCGCTGACTTTGGCTGTCATCTATAATATCTTGATGGATGTGCTGATAGGTGCCATACCTTTCTATATAGGTGATGTGCTGGATGTATTCAAGCGTTCGTATGTAGAAAACTTGAAGCTGATTACAGGCTATATCGAGGATGATAAGGAGATTATCAATAAGGTGAATAAGAAGGCCTTCTGGACGGCTGTGTTCATCGTCGTGCTTTGCTGGTTGATTTATGTGGTGATTTCATGGGCCATTCGCTTGGGAAATTGGATTGTTTCATTATTTTAAAATATGAATAGCAACATTTTCTTTCAGCCTTTCGTTGGCAAGGATTATGCCAATGGGGGGATATTCGGCAAGCGAATCATGATATTGGGCGAGAGTCATTATTGTGATGAGAGTTGTACGGATTGTGGCGACTGCCAGCTACATCGTGAGTGTATGAACTTTACGCAGCAGGTGCTTGATGATTATCTCAATGAGAACAAGGAACGGCAAAACTGGATGCGGACTTTCTTGAAGTTTGAGCGTTCGATAGTGGGGGAGGAAACCAATCAAGCAATGAGGCTGAAGATCTGGAATTCGGTCATCTTCTTCAACTATCTGCAAGTGGCGATGGGTGGCCCTCGCGAGGCTGGCACTGCCGAGCAATATCACCAGGCTGGGAAGGCTTTCTTTGAGGTCATCGAAAAGTATCAGCCTCAGTACATCATTGTATGGGGTAAGAGGCTTTGGAACAATTTACCTGGCGGTCACTGGCGCCAAGAGCAAATTTCTGATGTTCACTGGGTGGATTGCAATGACATGGAAGTGGAAGGCACTTGGGTGCCTAATGGCTTCTACATGATGCCTGGTGGCAAGCATGTTAAGGCTCTTGTGGTGAATCATCCTTCCGTAGGCTATTCCTGGGACTATTGGTACAAGGTGATACAAAGATTTTTGAGATAATTTTCTCGCTTGCGTCACGATTTGACACACCTGACCTGTACCTTTGCAGCTGTAAACATAAAACAAGGAATTATGGCACAGATTACAATCAATATCCAGACTTTGGACTGGACAATGGGGGAGACCGTAGGCTTGCACTTGATGCTGAAGAAAGGTAGTAAGGCAAGAATCGCTTGGGGCGATGGAAAGGTACAGGTCGTGACAGGTAAACAGAAACCTGCTTCCGAAAAGTTGGCTTGGGTGGAGGCTGGTCATTCCTATCCTGAGAAGGGCATGTACTACACCATTACCATCTGTTCGGAAGAGGAGGATGCCATTATCGGATTTAATGGATGTGGCATGTTCGAGGTGAAAACCTTAGATGTGATTCTCACGGAATGTCCTAACTTGCGTATCTTGGGCTATTCTGGGTATGGCGAGGAGAAACTCGACGTGAGCATGAATCCTTTGCTGGAGTTCATCGACTTCCACGAGATAAGAAACGAGAAGTTGGATTTCTCTGCCAATCCTCTCTTGGAGGAGTTGCATATCGAGGGTGCCAAGGACTTGGTGTCTTTGAATTTGAGCAAGAACGACAAGTTGCGTCGCTTGGACATCTTCATGTGTCACAATCTTCAGCATCTCGCTTTGAGCAATCAGTCGCAACTGAATGAGGTGGATTTCGCTCTCACTCATCTCCGTCCCAAGGACCTGGAGTATTTGGAGAAGACGTTGAAGCGAAACTCTCCTTACAAGGTACGGGGCGGAAGTTTTGGCGACGATAAGATAATAGAAGTTAGTAATGGTGAAATAGTAGGTGAAGATGAAGGAAAAATGGATTCAACTTATCAATACAATTGAGAAAGATCCGTTTGAAACGGAGGCTTTCTTCGCTTTGATGGAGTATGTGGGCGAAGCGTCGGATGAGGACAAGCGCAGAGTTGTACAAGAAGTAGAGCGTCGCATCAAGATGATTGCCCGTTATGATGCGGACAAGAGTTTCCGCTTCCGTAAGTTCAGTGAACAGGAGCGGGAGGTGCTTGATTCCCTTTGGAGTACTCGGGTAAAGATTCTCAATGTGATGATGTTAAATCCTACAGAGGAAGAAATCGAGCGTTTGGGACATCAGAACGATAAACTTCATGAACTGTCGAAGGATGCCTTTGCGCAAGGTCGCAACCTATGGCAGTCTTTACTGCATTCTCCTCATCTGAAAGCTGACGACGACCGCTATGATGTAGAAGAACACGTAGGTTTCTGTTATAATGATGAGGATTCCGTCCTCAAGATGGATAATGATGACTATTATGGCTCAGACTTCGAGTATATGCTCCATTTTCATTGCAATTTTAGGGATAGTGGGCGGTATTATGTGGGTGAACCTTTGGTGGCTGATGATGGGACCAACTGGAATTTGGATTATCTCGACAATCAGGCTTTCGACAGATTTTGTATCTGCCATCTCTTGCACTCGTTACATAGTCATGAATATTATTCGTTGCCAGACATTCTCCGCATGGATGACTTCTATGTACATGTCTGGCTGCAGTATGAGCGAGAGGTGTATCAATGGAAAAAAGGAAACGTAATCTTTAAAGAGGAAGTAAATGGAAAAGGAATGGAAAAAACTGATTGATGAAGTTGAGAACAACCGTAGCTATAGTTCGGAGCCTAACTTCAAATTTGTAGACTTTATAAGAGAAAAGTCTACGATAGAGGATAAGC
>URLG01000085.1 GCA_900548535.1 Candidatus Segatella intestinihominis
TAGCGACCGAAGCGATATTCGAGTGTTTGAGACTGGGATATCCCCTCAACGACATAGAAATATCAGGCAAAGCTCGCGAGCTGCTGAGGAAGAGGAATGTAATTGGTTAAAATGATTTTTTCAAATTTTCTTCAAACTGAAGCAAAGGGTGTCCGTACCAATCTCTTGGTACCAATGCTGGAGCAAAGCTACACGATTTAATTTTATCCAAGCAATCACACTCTCTGCATCTTCATCAGAAAGCAACTTTGCATTAGGTTTTCTCATCGGATTATCCTCTATCGTAAAATATTCAAATTGCTTTCGGTTAACCATTACACCCAGAAAGGGCGTGAAAGTCATAGTCGTTTCAAAAGGAATATAAACTCTGATCTTATGACTAAGCCCTGTGCTTTCTTGCCAGAAACATGAAATGTCAAAAAAGGGAGGGTAAAAGTAAGGCTTGTCTTTTCTTGGAATAATCATAAATTGATCATATTTGGTTGATTACAAAACTCATAATTCTCAGTAACAATCGAGGCATTGGAAAACAACACAGTGCTGCATTCGCTCATCCCATAGGCATTATGAATGTGCCCGAAGAGATGAGCCTCCGGCTTGATGCGTTTAACTGCATCTAGCAATGTTCTGCTGCCATAATGTAAATCTGCACTTTCATCCATAATGAGATAGGGTGGCTGATGAGTGATAAGCACGTCGGTATTGGAAGGAATGTTCTCCAACATTTTAGTATAGTTACCACTTATATCATCTTCCACGAACATCGGGATGCCGAAGAACTTTATGCCTTCTATCGTTACACCGTTACCATAAAGATAATGGCAGTTTTCGGGCAGACCATTGATATCGGCTCCGAAAAGACAGTCGTCATGGTTTCCTGCTATGAAAACTTTGTGTTTGTATGGCAAGGCACAGAACCATTCCATAAAGTCGATAACTTCGGCTTCAGTTCCTGCCATCGTGAAGTCACCGGAATGAACTATCACGTCAGCTGCAGGAAGATCCTGCAGCTGACGATGCTGGCTGTGAGTGTCGGAAATATGAAGTATCTTCATTACTGTACAAATAGAGCTGAGTATTCAATTTCTTTCACACCTTCTTTTTCTAAAAGTTCTTTTGTAATTTTCATAGACATGAAGATGTTGTTATAATGTTCTTTCCAGATTGCCGCATTAGGTACACGTTCTTCGATATCCCATGTTGGGTCGTTAACGAAGTTTAGTAGGACAAGGTTTACTTTTTCGTAGAAACGTGCATAATTTGCTAACTCTTTCATTTTCTGAAGGAAAACAAGCCTGTTGGCTAGCTGGTAATTGGTCCTCATCCATTGACTTTCAAGGACTTCTTGGTCGGTAACATTATATACGTTTTTGGCAATACTTGTAATAGTGCGAAATATTAATTCCTTGCTTTCTTTGGAAGTGGCACTGCAATCGGTTCTTGTTTCTTGTAGATGCGATTTAGCTTCGAAGATATATAGTGTTGCACTTTTTTTACCAATGGCAATTCCGTCCCATTGTGGTTGTCTTCTTGGCCAAAAGAGGAAATTGTCTTTCTTATTATCGAGACCAAGGAAATTGCATACCTCGGTCTCTGACATTTGGTACTCTTTATAGTCCGTATCTTCGATTGGGGAAAGCCAAACTAATTCTTCTCCAAGTTTTTCATCTATTATGTGTTTCTGTAAAGGTGAGGCAGCTAATTGTATCATAAGTTTGCTACCTTTTGTCGCTCTCCCTTTTGATGTATTACTCATAATTATGAAGTTTATAATTCAGCCCCTGCCTCCTTGTGGATGCAGATGACCTCATTGGGTTTAACAATATCTATAACTTTCTTGATGCACTCTCTCGAAGCATGTCCTGAGGTATGAATATCCACCACATTGGGAAACACCTCTCGAAAGTTTCTGTAAGCAGGATTTTGCTTTACTTGCAATGGGTCTTTGTAATAACCATCCCAAGCAGAATAGATGAGAAGAACCTCTGACGAAGATAATCCTTGACACATTTTCTTCACAAAATCCAAATGGCTAGCCCCTGTTACCAAGACAAAGCCTTTCTTTTGCATCTCACCGAGTTTAGGATCATCCCCCCACATACTTAAAGTGAAAATCAAACAAGCCGACATGATCTTCATGGGCATGAGTATATAACACCGCTTGGTGCTGCTTAACATTTTGCGCAAAGATGTCACGCACCTGAGCTTCATCTTGCTCAGGTGTAGTAGGAACAGTACAACCAGGCAAGTTCTGACCGAAATCCACAAAGACACGAGAAGTCTTCGTTGATATTTCAGTAATACATCCACCTATTTGGTCTATTCCACGATGAATCGTAACTACAACATCGCTATCTTTTAGATATGTTTGAAATCTTGCCATCGTCATTCAATTTCATTGTGTTATTAGAAAAACGTATACTTATTAGAAATATTGTCTTAAATCCATCTTTTTTATTTGATATTTATGTATATTCATTGGGATACAACTTCAACTAAGGTTACTAATCTCACAGAATCCTCATGCCAAGATCCTATTCCCCACGTTACAGTTTCAAAGGACTTGCTTACCAGATGCAAACTTTCCATATCTGTCATTTGCAATTCATGACCAGTTGGCTGGAAGACAAGAAAGAGTACACGAGCTATCTTACGCCCCACGCACAAGGATTCGAGTTTATCTTGCGTCATTTTGCAAACCAATTTATACGGCTTATTCCATAAATCAAACTCCTCACAATCAAAGGCTACAAGTTTGCCTTTTGTAAGAAAGAAGGGCTCCAAGTCATCATTATCAATGCTTACCACCATATGGGTCTGATAAAACTCCCTCACCAGACCCTTTATTATTTCAATATTGCTTATCATTGATTTTACTTCAATACTCTTCGTATGATGACTCTCGTATTCTCCAATTTCAGCATCGGCTGAGACATATAGGTGGTAAACTCACATCCTTGCTCCTTCATCCAGTTCACTACCTCATTTCTAACCTCGTTGTCATAGCAAATGGTGAGACCTAAAGGAAGAGTTACTTGAAAATCTTTTGGTTCGATTTCCTTGCCTGTCACCATTGGGTTGCTAGGTTCAAGCCCAAGGCAGTATGCCACATAGCTGCCTGCCAATATTCCCTTGGAAGGCTCAGCACTGTATCCTAACTGCTCTTTTACTTTATCCATTACATCTCTCAATGTCATTAGGTCCTTAGCAATACCCAAGTTTGCAAATACCAGCAACTCCTCTTTTATTCGGGTTTCGATTTCAGGTGTCAGGGAATCGAATTTCTGCTTTGCACCAAACATAGTTTGGAATGTCAACGACTCGTTGAGTGTTCTCTGTTGCAGTTGCACCTTGCGTTTCTGTTCTTTGTTCATTGTTCATTATGTATTTTAAGTTCTACAATATCATAAGAAGCATCTTTTTCATGTGCTCCTTATATTTCTATAATACGATAATCCCAATGTAATAATTTTCGAAAAGCCTCTATTTCTGCACACTTTTGCAAGAAATGAGCAAGCATTTTACAAAGTTTAACTATAATGATTAGGGGCGTTTTTCCGGTCATTAAGGATTTCCGTTTATTCAAGATGTCCCCAAGTTGTCCCTCAATGCCTCTCTAGCTTATAAATAAGGTTAAATCATGTTCGCCCTGCAAACAAAATCCATCCATATAATCACTTTTCTGAATATTTTTTGTATTTTTGCAGCATCGGGGCATGGATGGGAATGAAAGTCTGGCACCATAAGACAATGCACAAGAAATTCAAATTAAAGAACGAAGCATATGAGTAATACAATGAATGGGATTTATTGGAAGGGCATTAAGCAACGGATAGGGAGATTCTTTGAGAAGGTGCACGAATGTATACTTATCTTTACCGACTGGCTGGGGTAAGCACACATAATAAATAGACAGCAAAACATTGATATAAACTGATGGAAACAGAAAGAATTTTACTTCGCTATTGGGAGGAATCTGATGCAGAGGCACTCTTCAAGTACGCCTCCGACCCTGACGTAGGACCACGTGCTGGATGGCCGGCGCATAAGTCTGTAGAAGAAAGTCGGGAGATAATCCGGACTTTCTTCCATAATGAAACGACTTGGGCGATTGTGTTGAAAGAAACTGGCGAGGCAATCGGCTGCATCGGCTACTACACCCATGAAAACAGCAACATCCCTATCGGAGAAAACGACTGCGAGGTGGTCTACTGGGTAGGAAAGCCTTATTGGAACAAGGGAATCTGCACCGAAGCCTTGAAGCTGATGCTCGACTACTGCATCCACGAGAAGCAGTTCAAAAACATCTGGGCAGACCACTTCACCGGAAATCCTGCATCAGGAAGAGTCATGGAGAAATGCGGTTTCGTCGATACTGGTATGTTGAATAAATGTAGCCAGCTTGTGGGTGGCGACAGGGATATGGTTAAAGTGTTTAAGTACAAAGAATGGAATAAATCTCCGATAATGGTAAAATCTTCCGGAAACCAGGTATAAGCTCTTTTGGAAAATGTGCGTATCTTTGCATAAGATAAACTGCACTCGGCAATTTGAAAGCAAGCTTTCATTGCGCTCATTTGCATTATCTTTGCAAAAATTTAAAATGAATAGAATTATGAAGGAATTATTCTTTAATACAATACAGGAGTTCAATGACTTCATAGGGGTGAAAACACTTCATCCTCTGGTGAGCATTGCACGTGTAGAGAACACCTCTCCTATTCAGGAGGCTGTGCATCACTACGGACTTTATGCCCTCTTCCTGAAGGAAAACAAGGGATGTAAATTGTCATACGGCAGAACAGAATATGATTTTGACGAGATGACCGTAACCTCGTTTGCTCCAGGTCAGTCGATTAAGGTTGAACCCATTCCAGGAGTACCGTTTGCCAAATATACGGTATTGGCTTTCCATCCCGAGTTGCTCAACCGCACCCAGCTTGGCAAGAACATCTCCCGCTATGAGTTCTTCGACTATACAAGCAACGAAGCACTACATTTATCCGCTGCCGAGGTAAACATCTTCCGTGACGTGCTCTCAATGATTGGACAGGAACTAGAACATCCTATAGATAGGCATTCGCGTGAACTCATCGTTTCTAACATCGAGTTGCTGCTGAACTATTGTCTGCGTTTCTACGACCGCCAGTTTATCACTCGCGAGGAGATCAATCATTCGGTGGTAAAAAAGTTCATCTCTCTGCTCGATGAATACATTGCCCGGAAAGCGGAGCATGAAGGGCTGCCTACCGTAGCCTACTTTGCCGACAAATGCTGCTATTCTACCAAATATTTCGGTGAATTAGTCAAGACAGAGACTGGCAAAACCGCTAAGAGTATGATCAACGACCGACTGCTTTCTGCAGCCCGCCAACTACTTGTAGATGAAACCTTAACCATTACGCAAGTCAGCCAGCGCCTCGGCTTTGAATATTCTCAGCACTTCGTCCGCTTTTTCAAGGCACAGACGGGAAAGACTCCAAGCGAGTACCGCAAAACTGCTTAAATATAATGAAGCATATATAGAATAACTGTTATTTTTTAAATCGAAGATGTTTTCTGGAGAAGAATTTGAAAATATAGAGAAGAATTTAAAAATATGATACAATGAAGAAAATAGTACAGACAACAGGGCGCACCCAGCTAGGTGAGTTTGCCCCGGAGTTCGCCCACCTCAACGACGACATTCTCTTCGGAGAAGTATGGAGCCGCAATGACCTGCTTTCATTGCGCGACCGCAGTTTGGTAACAATTACTTCGCTCATCAGCCAAGGAATCACCGACAGTTCGCTGAAATATCACTTGCAGTCGGCAAAGAATAACGGAATTACCCGCACGGAAGCGGCAGAGATCATCACCCACATCGCCTTCTACGCAGGTTGGCCAAAGGCCTGGGCAGCATTCAATCTGGCAAAGGAAGTATGGAACGAAGATGTGAAAGGAGAAGACGCCAAGGCAGCTTTCCAGCGCGAGATGATATTCCCTATTGGCGAACCCAACACAGCTTACGCCAAATACTTCAAAGGCAACAGTTATCTGGCACAAATATCCGACAGTCAGATACCTTTCTTCAACGTAACCTTTGAGCCTGGTTGCCGTAACAACTGGCACACGCACCACGCCACAAAGGGCGGCGGACAAATGCTGGTAGGTGTAGCCGGACGTGGCTGGTATCAGGAAGAAGGCAAGCCTGCACAGGAGATTCTCCCAGGCACAGTCATCCATATTCCAGCCAACGTGAAGCATTGGCACGGTGCAGCAAAAGACAGCTGGTTTGCCCACCTCGCCTTTGAAATACCTGGCGAGAACAGCTCCAACGAGTGGCTGGAGCCTGTGACCGATGAGGAATATGAAAAGTTAAAATAACAATAAGATTTATGACTTCACTTCAAGAAAGACTGTTCGCCATGCAGGATAAGCAGTATGCTGCTTTCCAGGCCAAACTGACACCGGGAGTGCCTGTGGAGAGTTTCATAGGCATTCGTGTGCCTGTGCTTCGCAAGTTCGCAAAAGAATTTACAAAGGAGGCAGATTGCGAGATTTTCCTTCATCAGCTTCCTCACAAATACTACGATGAGAACATGCTTCACGGTCTCCTCATTTCCGAGGTAAAGGACTACGAGGAATGCATTCGTCTTACAGAGAAATTCCTGCCATTCGTGGATAACTGGGCTGTTTGCGACATCATGTCTCCGAAGGTATTTACCAAACACAAGAAGGAACTATTGGCGAAGATTATGACTTGGAGTAAATCATCACACGTTTATACTTGTCGATTTGGAATAGAGACACTTATGTCTCATTACCTGGATAAAGACTTCAAGTCAGAGTATCTTGAAATTCCTGCATCTGTAAAGAGCGAAGAGTATTACGTAAAAATGATGGTAGCCTGGTTCTTCGCTACCGCTCTTGCCAAGCAATGGGACCAGACGATTCCCTACATCGAGCAACGCCGCCTTGCTCCCTGGACGCACAACAAGACCATTCAGAAGGCCATCGAAAGCTACAGAATCACGCCCAAGCAAAAGGTATATCTGCGGACATTGAAGATAAAGTTGGCAAAGATTTCACAATTATAAAGAAGATAAAGTTAAACCCAAATCGGTCATTAGAATTTGGGGGTAATGCAATTCATTTCTTTGAGCGACTGGGCTATATCGCCAGCAATTCCCACGCTCTTTTCTGCTATCTCCTGTGGAATATATAGCTCTTGAGGCATGTTGAGCGTGATATATTTAGCATTCGGCTCACGATAAGCCAGCTGTATGATAGGTAGCTTGATGAGTCGGTTGCGCGAACCAATACTCAACTCTAAGATAACGAGATTTTTGCCAGAATATTTTGTAAGAAAGTGATGAAAGAGTGTTTTTTTCTTGGGGTCTGACGCTGCAAAAAGGTCGGTCATGACACCTTCTATCTCGAAGATGCGTTTTTCATCAAACCCTGATTTCTCCAGATGCAAGTCGCCATTGCTGGTAAGGATGAAGTAATCCTTCTGGCCAATCACTTTCATGAGGTCATGCATTACCTGTGAAGGTTGGTAATCGTCTACCCAAAACTTCACCAATCGTCTGTGGAACTCTAAGCGTGCTTCAGCAGTAGGATACTGAAAGTAAAGACCTTCCACAACATTTCTGAAACCATATTGTTGCTGCATGTCGCCAAACTGTCTTCGAAACATCTCGTTGTTGGCAAAGATATGATAGCCCTCGGCAATAGAGAGTCCGTTGCTGGCTCCTATGAGAATGGCATCTGCCTGGGCAATCCATTCTTGGGCTAGAGTGATATTTGCATTCATATTTAATATATTCTTCCTGGTTCGAAATTTGTACCTGATACGATATGATCTGCCGGTTTGCCCAACAGTTTCTTTAATGTCACAGCGATATCTTCCTTAATGGCAATACTCTTTTGGGCAATCTCCTTTGGAACATAAGCATCCTTTGGATTGATGACAGCATAAGTGGCATTGGGCCAGCGATATACCATGTTCATAAATGGCTCCTTGATAAACATTGGAGTCATCATACCCACACCAAGTTCGAGGAAAAGCACTTTCTTGTTCATGTTCTCCTTGAGGAAATCCAGATAGCGTTGCATTTCATTTCATTATATATTTACCTTCATTATTTCGACTGCAAAAGTATGAAAAAATACTGATGTATCAGATACCGGAAAACCGCCAAAAACTACCAAAATGATAAATCATTCTCATTCATACACACCATTCTTATAGTCCTCTTGGAATTTTCTGCATGTCTTGCCCGTCTGCTGCTTGAAAAAACGCATCAGGTGGGGTGGTTCGGAGAAGTTGAATGCATAGGCTATCTCACTTATAGATTTGCCGGTGAACAGAAGTTCGTTTTTGATTTCTGCCAGCAGTCGCTGTTTCAGCAAATAGGTAGCCGACACTCCATACTGCGCCATCACGCTATGGTTCAGGGTGATGCGGCTAATCTTGAGCAGCGAGGCGTAGTCTTGCACACGTTGCAACTTCCAGATGTGGGTTTCCATCAATTCCACAAACTGAAAGGCGTAATAATTCTTAGGAGCAGCCTGAGGCAATTGATGCTCACGGACATAATGGCGATTCATGATTGCCAGCAGATAGTAGAGTACGCTGACGATGATGTTGTAGCTGTCGGCTTGAGGCTGCCGAAGCTCTGCCCGTATTTTCTTGAGCAGCCGCTGATATTCTTCGCATTCATTTCCCGAACACATCAAATAGGGCGGTGTTTCGGTCTGCTGGCAGTATTGCAGACGATAGACAAAGAATTTGTCGGCAATGAAGGTTCGCATAAAATCTTCACGGAATATCAGAAATTCGTACTCGAGAGCCGCCTCATCAATGTGCCATTCCTGCTGCTGGTGTGGCTTCACAATGAGCACTATGCCGTCTTTCAGGTTTATCTTCCTGTAGTCTATCAGTACGTAGCCATTAGCTTTCTTGATGAAAAATATTTCGAAGAAGTCGGTCTTGAACACTTCATGCTCCGTAAGCACCCAAAGGCACTCGCTGCCATAAGCTGTGTTGATGTAGAAATCTACACCGCAATCCGTCTTGCTGAACGGCACTTCTACCAGACGCTGTCTTTGCTTTGCCATAATCTTTATCGTTTTTTTTTGCAAAGGTACATCTTTTAGATGATTTATCAAAATGGCACAACTTAAGAATGAAATGGTATAAACAAATTTAACATCTATGGCTACCTTTGCACCATAGTTCGAAATAAAAACATTAAGATTATGAAAATTCAACAGATCAGAAATGCCACCATCATTATCGAGTATGCGGGAAAGCGATTCATTGTTGACCCCATGCTCGGAGAGAAAGGGTCGTTTGCTCCTTTTCCGTTCTCTCACCATCAGGAGTTGCGCAACCCGCTCCACGACCTACCTATGAAGGCAGAAGAAATTGTCAACAACATAGACTGCGTATTACTTACCCATCTGCACCTTGACCACATTGACAATACCGCCTACGAGCTACTGAACAAGAAGATTCACATCTTTGTGCAAGACGAGCAAGACAGGAAGACTGTAATGAGTCATGGCTTTACCAACGTGGAAATCATTGGCGAAGACTCACGTTTCGGCGACATCCGTCTGTCAAAGACAGAAAGCCATCACGGCCACTGGTGGATGCTCCCCGCAGCAGGTCACACCTGCGGCTATGTGCTACGTCATAAGGCAGAACCAGTATGCTATCTGGCTGGTGACACAATCTGGTATAGCGGCATACGCAGAAATATAGACCGCTGGCATCCGCAGGTTATTATTGTAAACGCAGGCGGAAACAAATTCTATATAGGCGGACATGTCATCATGCACATTCCTGATGTTATGAAGGCAATGGACTATGCTCCTTGGGCAACCTTCGTGGCAACCCATCTCGAAGGTGTCAACCACAATCAAGTCACCCGTGCTGCTATGAGAGAAAAAGTGTTGAAGTACGGCAAGGCAGACCGCATTCATATTCCCGAAGATGGAGAGATTATAGAACTGTAGCTCCACGATGGGCAGATAGCCTTCATCATCTCTAAGAGCTCATCATACAAACCCTCATCATAGAATCGTATTCCATACTGGCTCTTTGAAAGAAGCTCTGAAATATGGGCGTAATCGGGTAAATTTAAAAGAGACGAAGGAAACAATTGAGGACAGAACTGGATGGCTTCGCCACTACTATAGAGCCTATCTTCAAGTTCTGTTTCAAGCCCTGGTTTAAGTTCTTCTTTCCCAGCATTCTCCCCACTCTTCATCCGGCTTTTACAAAGATGAAGATGCGGAACATAGCTTCCTATCAGCGCAACATCGCCTTCAGCATAAGGCGCAACGCTCTCGCCCACGAACTGCTTTCCGCTGCCGTGGGTGAAAATCATCAGTTCATACTCCGCATGCTTATGCAGGGGCAGAACGAACTCCGGATAAGTAATATGGCTGCACAAAGTTGTCATTTTGTGCGCAATCTTTCGTTCTAATATAGGCATAATCTCCAT
>URLG01000086.1 GCA_900548535.1 Candidatus Segatella intestinihominis
TCTTATTGTTGAAGTTACGTCCCTGCTCGCAAAGGCTCTCGTCGAAGAGGATGTCATTGCCGGCTGGGGCAGAAAGCATCATACCCATACGTACGCCGTCGGCACCAAACTTGTCGATGAGGTCGATAGGGTCTGGAGAGTTGCCGAGACTCTTGCTCATCTTTCTGCCGAGCTTATCACGAACGATACCTGTGAAGTATACGTGCTTGAATGGCATCTTGCCACGATACTCGTAGCCTGCCATGATCATACGTGCCACCCAGAAGAAGATGATATCTGGACCTGTTACCAAGTCGCTGGTTGGATAATAGTAGTTGATCTCCTCATTGTCTGGATGCTCGATGCCATCGAAGAGAGAGATAGGCCACAACCAAGAAGAGAACCATGTGTCGAGGCAGTCGCTTTCCTGCTCCAAGTCCTCAGCTTTGATGTTGGCGTTCTTCTGCTGAGCCAACTTCAATGCCTCCTCAGCGGTCTCAGCTACTACGAAGTCCTGCTTGCCATTGTTGTCGAAGTAGTAGGCAGGGATGCGATGACCCCACCAAAGCTGACGGCTGATACACCAGTCCTTGATGTTCTCCAACCAGTGGCGATAGGTGTTCTTATACTTCTTAGGGTAGAACTCTATGTCATCATCCATTACTGGAGGAAGGGCGATGTCAGCGAAGTGCTGCATCTTGAGGAACCACTGTGTAGAGAGCTTTGGCTCGATAGGCACATTGGTGCGCTCAGAGAATCCCACCTTATTATTATAGTCCTCAATCTTCTCCATCAAACCGGCGTTCTGGAGGTCGATGGCAATCTGCTTGCGCACGTCCATGCGGTCCTGACCTACGTACAAGCCACCAGCCTCGCTGATGGTACCGTTGTCATTGAAGATGTCGATGGTCTGAAGACCATGCTTCAAGCCGAGGGCGTGGTCGTTGATGTCGTGAGCAGGAGTTACTTTCAAACATCCTGTACCAAACTCGATGTCAACGTATGAGTCCTCGATAACAGGAATCTCACGGTTTACGAGAGGCACGATGACGTGCTTGCCCTTCAACCATGTGTTCTTCTTATCCTCTGGGTTGATGCACATGGCAGAGTCGCCCATGATAGTCTCAGGACGTGTGGTAGCTACTACGGCATAATATCCCTTGTCGTCCTTGTGCATCACGTTGCCTTCCTCTACCTGCTGGCAATCCTTCTCCACTACATAGTACTTCAGATAGTAGAGCTTAGAGTGCTCATCCTTGTAGATTACCTCCTCGTCAGAGAGAGCGGTCTGAGCCTTAGGGTCCCAGTTTACCATACGCACGCCACGATAGATGAGGCCCTTGTTGTAGAGGTCGCAGAATACGTGGATGACGGCACGAGAGCGAGTCTCGTCCATGGTGAATGAGGTGCGGTCCCAGTCGCAGCTAGCACCGAGTCGGCGCAACTGCTTGAGGATGATGCCTCCGTGCTCGTGTGTCCAGTCCCAAGCATGCTTGAGGAACTCCTCACGAGTCAAGTCTGTCTTCTTGATGCCCTGCTGAGCGAGGCGGTTTACCACCTTAGCCTCGGTAGCGATGCTGGCATGGTCGGTACCAGGTACCCAACAAGCGTTCTTGCCCTCCATTCGAGCACGGCGAACGAGAATATCCTGAATTGTATTGTTGAGCATGTGACCCATGTGGAGCACTCCGGTTACGTTAGGTGGAGGGATAACCACAGTATAAGGTTCACGACCATCTGGCTTAGAGCTGAAAAGCTTGTTGTCGAGCCAGTACTGATACCATTTACTTTCCACTGCTTGTGGATCGTACTTACTTGCTAATTCCATTGTCAATATATCTTTATTTATTCTTTTTCTTTAAAAAATCGGTGCAAAGTTACTAATTTTTGCGCAAAAACTATTATCTTTGCAGAAAAATATTTTAAATATGCATACAAAAGAAGAAAAACTAGCAGCGTTTAGTAGATTGCTCGATGTGCAAGACCGTCTGCGCATCCAGTGTCCATGGGATAAAAAGCAGACCTTCGAGAGCCTTCGCCCTAACACGATAGAGGAGACTTTCGAGCTCTGCGATGCCCTGATGAAACGTGACTACAAGGATATTAAAAAAGAGCTGGGTGATGTCTTGGAGCACGTGATGTTCTATAGCATCATCGGCAGAGAGGACGGCGAATTTGACATCTGTGATGTTTGCAATCAGGAGGCCGACAAGCTGATGTTCCGTCATCCTTTCATCAATTGGAAGGAAGAGGGCAAGTGGACCGTCTCTAATCCAGATATGTATATCAATGACGAAGGGCAGGTGGTGTATAAGGAGTCTGAAGTTAGGAGTGAGGAGTTAGGAGTTGATAGCAAACCCAATTCTGCCGCTGCCGTAGAGAAAACCTGGGAGCAAATTAAGCAGCAGGAGAAGGATGGCAATGAGCGTGTGCTCAGTGGCGTGCCTAATGCGCTGCCTTCGCTCATCAAGGCTTATCGCATACAGGACAAGGCTCGCAATGTGGGCTTCGATTGGAAGGAAAAGGAAGATGTATGGGACAAGGTGCAGGAAGAACTGGAAGAACTCAAGGTGGAGCTGGCCAAGGAAGACAAGGAAAACTCTACCAAGGAACTGGGCGATTTCCTTTTCTCTGTGATCAATGCCGCTCGCCTCTATAAGCTCAATCCTGACAATGCGCTGGAGATGACCAACCAGAAGTTTATCCGCCGATTCAATTATGTGGAAGATCATTCCTTGAAGCAGGGTAAGAATCTGAAAGACATGAGCTTGGAAGAAATGGATAAACTATGGGATGAAGCCAAGCAGGAGGAACGAAAGTCTGAAAACAAAACCGAATAATAACGAAGGAGACTGAACAATGAAAAAGTTAGTTTATATGGCTATGGCATTGGTGATGCTGATAGCTGCCAATGGTTGTAAGAACAAGAGTAATACTCCGGTGATCAGTGCCAATGACTCCACCGCACTCAGCGATGAGAATGATAGCACCATCTATGGAGTGTGTGGAGAGGGTACTTCGATGCACAGCTTGGAGCTGGTTTCTGATGATGGAGATACGCTTTCTGTATTCATCGACGATGAAAATCCTGACATCGTGCAGGGTGGCTTGTTGGCTGGTGACCGCATCGCTCTCTTGGGCTATAAGTCGCAAGATGGTGAGATGATGGCTCAGAAAATCATCAATCTCACCTCGCTCTTGGGCAAGTGGACCTCACTCGACAAAAACTTCGACCTCTTGGAGGGTGGAGAAGTGAAGAACAATGTCAAGGCTGAAACCAATCCTTGGACCACATGGAAGATTCTGAACGGCAAGCTCTTGCTGAATAAGGATACTTTCGATATCGACAAGTTGGGCTCTGACAGCCTGATGCTTGAGAACCATCAAGGCATCTATGTCTTCAAACGCCAGGAGTAGAAAATACGATCTTTGGAAAGAAATCTCATTGTATGGAACCATTTAAAGTACATATCTTAGGGTGTGGCAGTGCGCTGCCCACCCAAAAGCATAGTGCTTCTGCGCAGCTGATAGAGATGCGTGGCAAGTGCTTTTTGATGGATTGTGGAGAGGGAGTGCAGTTGCAGTTCCGTCGCACTCGTGTCCACTTTGCCAAGGTAAATGCCATCTTCATCAGTCATCTGCATGGTGATCATTGCTTTGGCTTGCTAGGCTTGCTGTCTACCTTCGGCTTGTTAGGTCGAACGAGTAAACTAAAAGTCTTTGCTCCAAAGGATTATGAAGATTTGTTCAAGCAACAGGTTGATTTCTTTATGCAGACTATTGAGTATGAGATAGAGTTTGTGCCTGTGGATACGGAGCAGCAGAAAGTGGTGTATGAAGACCATTCTGTCACTGTGGAGACGGTGCCTTTGCGCCATCGACTGCCATGCTGTGGCTATATCTTCCGTGAAAAGCCCACCTTGCCTCACATCCGCCGTGATATGATAGACTATTATGGCATTCCAATCAGTCAAATCAACAATATCAAGAATGGTGCCGACTGGACTACGGAAGAGGGGGATTTGATACCTAATAGTCGACTGGTGGAGCCAGCGGATCCTCCTCGCAGCTATGCATACTGTAGTGATACCTGCTATCTGCCCGATTTATATAAAAGGTTGAAGGATGTAACGGTGCTGTATCATGAGAGCACCTATACCTCGGAGCAGGAGGATAGGGCAAAGCTCTATTACCATAGCACGGCTCGCCAAGCTGCCCAAGTGGCTAAGGATGCTGGAGTGAAAACCTTGCTCTTGGGGCATTTCAGTGCAAGATATAAGGACGAAAGTGTGTTGCGCGATGAAGCCAGAGAGATATTCCCTAATAGTTTCCTGACGAAGGAAAGCAGGGTTTTTGACATCGAATCAAATGGAATTTTGACACCAAATAAATAAAAAAGTGGCCTTGCATCAAAAAAATATGAATTTTGATGCAAGGTTTCTTGTGTTATCTTGTTTAATCAGTAAAAGACAGTAGAAATTGGAATCAGAAAAGGAACTTCTGGACGACATTCATGGCGGTAGTCAAGATGCCCTGCATCGGCTTTACGAACGCTATGTAGGATATGCCATGGCGATAGCGCTGAGGTATGTCCCTTTGCGCGATGATGCCGAGGATGTGGTGCAGGATAGTTTTGTGAAGATACTTTCTTCGATTTCTCGTTTCCAGTATCGAGACGAAGGCTCGCTTAAGGGCTGGGTGATGCGCATCGTGGCCAATGAGGCAGTATCCTTTACGAGAAAGCAAAACAAGTTGACGTTTGTCGACGAGGTGCCGGATGAGGTGGAGGAGGCAGGGCCTGATGTGGAACGAGTGCCGCCCCAAGTGCTGACCCAGTTGATTGGCGAATTGCCCGAGGGCTATAGGCTGGTGCTCAATATGTATGTCTTTGAACAATTGAGCCATAAGGAGATAGCAGAGCGGCTCGGCATCAAGGAGAGCTCCTCCGCTTCGCAATACCTCAGGGCAAAAAAGTTGTTGGCTAGAAAGATAAACGAATATATTAATAATCAAGATAATAAAGAATATGAGTAATAACGATTGGACTTCAAAACTACGAGAGCAGATGGCAGACTATCAAGAGCCTGTCAAGGACGACTTGTGGATGGAAATCTCACAATCGTTACATGCTCAGTCTGTCCAAAAGGCTCGCATCGTGAAGTTGCGTCGCTGGTCGGCTGCTGCGGCTGCCGTAGCATTGTTGGGAGTGGGAGGTAGCTATGTATATCTGCATCAGGATGCTGAGGTGGGTGGTGTGCCTGCTAAGAGTGCGCCAGTAATGGCACAAGGCTCTCCTATATCAGAGAAGTCTTCTGGCTCTTCTGCTTCTGCTGCTCCTGCCTCTTCTATATTGGCGGTAGCTTCAGGCTTGAAATCATCGGTAGTTTCAGCTTTGAGTTCTTTAGGGGCTTCTTCTGCTTCGTATTCGGGAGAAACTTCTGGAGCTGCTTCTGGAGCTGCTTCTGATCCAACTATGCTTGCGCTTGCTGGGGAACCAGCTGTTGCCTCTGCCTCGGAACTCGTATCTGTGGATGAAGCGCCAGTTTGCACCACTGAGCAATCGGCGACTACGGTGCTGCCGGCTGCTCCCGTGCGCAAAGCTCTGGAAATGAGGACCGCTAACGTATATGATGCGGAATTTGTGAATAAGGCAGCGAAGTCGGCTGATTGGAATGTGAAACTCTATGCAGAGAACGGCTTGATGATGGGAAATAGCTCTCCTGGCAGTTCGCCTGTTGTGATGGGAACATACGAGGATGCTTCGGGCAATCTGAATTATACCAGTTTTGCATCAGCTCCTTATCTGTCGCAGCTCAAGATAGTTAATAAGCCTAAGGCTAAGCATCATGCGCCTATCTCGGTGGGAGCGCAAGTCGGAGTGCATCTGGCTGAGCGGCTTACGCTTTCTACGGGTGTGGTATATACGCGTACATCTTCTGATTTCGCTACCTCCGAAGTTGCGGGATATGACACCAAGCAAGTGCTTCATTACGTAGGTGTGCCTCTTGGCATCAATTATGAGGTATGGGGAACCAAGAATCTGCATACTTATGTGATGCTGGGTGGCGAGGCTGACTTTAATGTCAAGAACCATACCGAAGTGGAAGGCGTGACATTGGATCAGGATGAAGTGAAGAAGGATAGGGCTCAGTTCTCGGGCAAGGCTTCTGTGGGTGTGCAGTATGATGTGGTACCACAGGTGGGATTCTATGTGGAGCCTGGAGCCAAGTATTACTTTGATAATGGGAGCGATATTGAGAATACGTTTAAGGACAAGAAGTGGAACTTCAATCTCCAGTTCGGTCTGCGTATCAATATCAAGTAGCATTATATATGAGAAAAAAAGAAAGAGGGCAACTCGCTGTTATGGCAAGTTGCCCTTTGTTTGTCTTATCTCTATTTCAAGAAAACAAATCTCTTGATGGGAGGTTTATTCCGTCAGTTTCTTTGCCATGTTGAGGGCGGCTCTTCTGCCGTCGCCCATGGCAAGGATCACGGTGGCTCCACCTCTCACAATGTCGCCGCCAGCATAGATTTCCTCTTGTGAACTCTGCATCTGCTCGTTTACCACGATGGTGTTCTTTCTGCCTAGCTCCAAGCCTTCGATGCTCTGAGGTACCAGTGGGTTAGGGCTAACACCTACGGCTACGATGACCTGGTCGCACTCCAAGGTTGCGGTTTCGCCTGTAGCCTCTGGACGGCGTCTGCCACTGGCATCAGGTTCGCCCAGTTGCATTACGTCGAGAACTACAGCCTTCACGGCTCCCTTCTCATCAGCCTCATATTCACGAGGATTGTGCAGGGTGAGGAAGTTGATGCCTTCTTCCTTGGCGTGCTTCACCTCTTCCAGTCGGGCAGGCATCTCTGCCTCCGAGCGGCGGTATACCAGGGTAACGTCGGCACCCAGACGCTTGGCGGTGCGGCAGCTGTCCATCGCTGTGTTGCCACCGCCCACTACTACCACCTTCTTGCCCAGGTTGATAGGGGTATCGCTGTAAGGGTTGGCGGCATCCATCAGGTTCACACGGGTCAGATATTCGTTGCTCGACATGATGTTGAGCGCATTCTCGCCAGGGATGTTCATGAAGTTTGGCAGTCCGGCTCCCGAACCCACGAAGATGCCCTTGAATCCCTGCTCGTTCAAGTCCTTCACGGAGATGGTCTTGCCCACGATGCAGTCGGTTACGAATTTCACGCCCATCTTCTGCAGGTTCTCTATCTCCACGTCTACGATGGCATTAGGCAGACGGAACTCAGGGATACCATATTTCAGTACACCACCTATCTCGTGCAGAGCCTCGAATACGGTTACGTCGAATCCCTTCTTTGCCATATCGCCTGCGAAGCTCAAGCCGGAAGGACCAGAACCAACCACTGCCACCTTGATGCCATTCTCTGCCTCCTTCTCTGGTACGGAGATGTTGCCGCTCTGTCGCTCGTAGTCGGCAGCGAATCTTTCGAGATAGCCGATAGCCACGGCAGGATGCCCCATCTTCAGATGTACGCACTTGCTCTCGCATTGCTTCTCCTGAGGACAAACTCTTCCGCAAACGGCTGGCAGGGCTGAGGTATTCTTCAGAACCTTGGCTGCGGCTAAGAACTGCCCACGCTCTATGTTCTTGACAAAGGAAGGGATGTTGATGCTTACAGGGCAGCCCTCCATACAGCTAGGCTTCGGGCAATCGAGACAGCGCTTGGCCTCGGTCATTGCCATCTCCTTGGTCAAGCCGATGTTTACCTCCTCGGTTCTTGTGGTAGCGCGGTATACTGGGTCAAGCTCAGGCATCTTGGCACGCTCTATGGCGGTGCGCTCCTTCGGTTTGAGTGATGCTCTCAACTCCTTGCGCCACTCTGAGTTACGGTCGGTTAGTTCATCTATTGATTCAGATGTAGGCTCCACGTCCATGGTTACGTCTGTGGTTTCCTTCTGCTTGGCAGCGTCCACGCTTGCCAGGTGCTCCTCGAAGTGCTCCATCTCCTCGCGCTCGGCATCCTTGAAGGTACCCATGCGCTTGAACATCTCGTCCCAATCCACCAAGGCTCCGTCAAATTCAGGGCCGTCGATACATACAAACTTGGTCTTGCCACCGATGGTGAGTCGGCAGGCACCACACATACCCGTACCATCCACCATGATGGTGTTGAGCGATACGTCGGTAGGCAGGTTGTACTTCTGGGTGAGCAGGCAGCAGAACTTCATCATGATAGGAGGACCGATGGCGAATACCTTGTCGATGTGCTCCTGGTTGATGAGCTTCTCGATGCCCACGGTTACCACGCCCTTCTCGCCGTAGCTGCCATCGTCGGTCATGATGATGAGCTCGTCGCAGGATGCTCTTACCTCATCCTCCATGATGACGAGGTCCTTGCTTCTGCCAGCGATGACGGAGAGCACACGGTTGCCCGCAGCCTTCAATGCCTTGATGATAGGCAGCATCGGAGCCACGCCCACGCCACCTCCGGCGCAGATGACGGTACCGAAGTTCTCGATATGGGTAGGGTTGCCCAATGGACCCACCACGTCATGTATCTCGTCGCCTTCGTTCAGGGCGCAGAGCTTGGTAGAGGAGAGTCCCACCTTCTGTACCACCAGGGTGATGGTACCCTTCTCGATATCGGCATCAGCGATGGTGAGCGGCATGCGCTCGCTGTTGTTGTCTACTCGGATGATGACAAAGTTGCCTGCCTTGCGACTCTTGGCGATGAGTGGAGCTTCTACATCGAAGCGGAAGACTTTCTCAGAGTATTGTATCTTCTTGATAATCTTGTTCATGTGTTTTCGGGTTTCTGTATTGTTAGTTGTTTGTAAGATTACTTGCTTGCACATCTTGCGCCCTATATAAAAACGCAAAAGGATAACTTCGGCCATCCTATTGGACAGCCGAGGTTATCCTCGTACAATCATGTTATTCTCTTAATCTTTATGATAATATGTATTCGGCTAATGCTTGGATTAGTCGAAGTTCTTGTCATCGAGCATCTCGAATCCGCAGTAAGGTACCAATACCTTAGGTACACGGATACCCTCTGGAGTCTGGTTGTTCTCCAAGATAGAGGCTACGATACGTGGCAAGGCGAGGGCAGAGCCATTCAATGTGTGGCAAAGCTCAATCTTCTTATCATCTGCATGGCGATAGCGGCAGTGCAGACGGTTAGCCTGGTAGCTCTCGAAGTTAGACACAGAAGATACCTCCAACCAGCGCTGCTGAGCAGCACTCCAAGTCTCGAAGTCGTAGCAGATAGAAGATGTGAAGCTCATATCACCACCGCAGAGACGGAGGATGTGGTATGGCAACTCCAGCTTCTTCAAGAGACCCTCTACATGGTCGAGCATCTCCTTCAATGACTCGTATGAGTGGCCTGGCTTGTCGATGCGTACAATCTCCACCTTGTCGAACTGGTGCAGACGGTTCAGTCCACGTACGTCCTTACCATAGCTACCAGCCTCACGACGGAAGCAAGCAGAGTAAGCGCAACGCTTGATAGGAAGATCCTTCTCATCGAGGATTACATCACGGAAGATGTTGGTTACAGGCACCTCAGCTGTAGGGATGAGGAAGAGGTTGTCGAGATTGGCGTGATACATCTGACCCTCCTTGTCTGGGAGCTGACCTGTACCAAGACCAGAAGCCTCATTGACTACGTAAGGAGGCTGAATCTCCAAGTAGCCGCTCTTGCGAGCCTCGTCGAGGAAGAATGCCTCGAGCGCACGCTGGAAGCGAGCCATCTTGCCGATATATACAGGGAAACCTGCGCCGGTGATCTTCACACCGAGGTCGAAGTCAACGAGGTTGTACTTCTTCAAGAGATCCCAGTGGCAGAGAGCGTCAGGACCGAGCTCTGGCTTTACGCCGCCTTCCTTCACTACTACGTTGTCGGCAGCGTCCTTGCCCTCAGGTACCTCATCGCAAGGGATGTTAGGGATTTCGAGCAACTCGTTGGTCATATCCTGCTGAGCCTTCTCCATGATTTCCTCCAGTGCCTTGCCGTCAGCCTTGAGGGCAGCCACCTGAGCCTTAGCCTGCTCAGCTTCTTCTTTTTTACCTTCCTTCATGAGGGCACCAATCTGCTTAGCAAACTGGTTAGCCTGCTGCTTGTTGTTGTCCAGCTTCTGCTGAGCCTCACGACGGATCTTGTCGTATTCCAATACTTTCTCTACGGCCTCACGAGCATTAGGGAAATGCTTCTTCTCAAGACCTTTAACTACACGTTCAGTTTCTTCACTGATAAGTTTAAGTGTAAGCATAAAATATCTTTTTTATTATTTAATTTACTTTCTGAAGGCAAAATTACAAAAAATATTTCGGATAGCGCAATGTTTTCTTACTTTTTTTTGTGTTAGGGCAAGATTTTGTGTATTTTAGGATTGTGGGGTGTGCGAAAGGGATATATACGAAGAAAGCCTGCTCTAGGTGAGAGCAGGCTTCTATGTTGTTTGTTTGGAATAGTTTTTTCTAAAACTTTAAAATTTAAGCGTCAGCTTTCTTAGTCTTCTCAGCGTAA
>URLG01000087.1 GCA_900548535.1 Candidatus Segatella intestinihominis
TCGTAGGTATGGGTAAGGACCTCTACGATAACAACGCATTGGCAAAAGAACTTTTCGATAAGGCCGACGAGATTCTCGGCTTCAAGATTACTGATATTATGTTTGCTGGTACTGACGAGCAGTTGAAGGAAACTAAGGTTACTCAGCCTGCTGTATTCCTCCACTCTGTTATCTCAGCCCTCTGCTTGGGCGATGAGTTCCAGCCTACTATGGTAGCAGGTCACTCTCTCGGTGAGTTCTCAGCCCTCGTAGCTGCAGGTGCTATGGCTTTCGAGGATGGCTTGAAGCTCGTAGCTGCCCGTGCCAACGCTATGCAGAAGGCTTGCGAGGCTAACCCTGGTACTATGGCTGCCATCATCGGCTTGCCTGATGAGAAGGTAGAGGAGATTTGTGCTGAGGTTAGCTCTGAGGGCAATGTCGTTGTAGCTGCTAACTACAACTGCCCAGGTCAGCTCGTTATCTCAGGTAACGTAGACGCTATCAATGCTGCTTGCGAGAAGTTGAAGGCTGCTGGTGCTAAGCGTGCTTTGCCTTTGAAGGTAGGTGGTGCTTTCCACTCTCCATTGATGCAGCCTGCTAAGGACGAGCTTCAGGCAGCTATCGAGAAGACTACTTTCTCAGCTCCTAAGTGCCCAGTTTACCAGAACGTAGACGGTAAGCCTCATACAGATCCAGCTGAGATTCAGCAGAACCTTATCGCTCAGCTCACAAGCTCAGTACGTTGGACTGCTTCTGTTCAGGCAATGATTGCAGATGGTGCTGACGACTTTACTGAGTGTGGTCCTGGCAAGGCTTTGCAGGGCATGATTGGCCGCATCGACAAGACTGTAAGTAATCACGGTATTGCATAATCATCTATCAGAATAATCATGCGTTTTATCTTCTCGGCAAAGGCGTTGCCGGGAAGGTAAAGCGTATTATCATTTAAGTAACGACCGCTTAATGAAGGAAAAAATAGTTATTTATCAGGTGCTTCCTCGATTGTTTGGTAACAAGAATACCACCCGTAAGGAGAATGGCACCATTGAAGAAAACGGTTGCGGAAAGCTTAATAACTTTACTGATGAGGTTTTGACCCGTATTCATGATATGGGTTTTACTCATATTTGGTTTACGGGTGTGATTCGTCATGCCACACAGACAAACTACTCATCTTATGGAATTCCTACCCAACATGCTGAGGTGGTAAAGGGTAAGGCGGGTTCGCCATACGCCATCACCGACTATTATGACATCGACCCCGATCTGGCCGTAAACGTCAGTCTGAGAATGAAGGAGTGGGAGAGTCTTATCGAGCGTACGCACAAGGCTGGCATGAAGGTCATCATGGACTTTGTGCCGAATCATGTGGCTCGTGAGTATCATTCCATCTGCAAGCCGGCAGGTGTACGAGATTTAGGAGAAGATGATGATACCAATATGCACTTCTCTACGAAGAATAATTTCTATTATGCATGGGGCGATCTCGACCTGAATGAAGTTCGCCGCTCTAAACCGGAGTTCAAGGCTTATAATGCTAAGGATGCCAAAATCTATGAGCCATACGAGGAGAGTCCGGCAAGAGCTACGGGAAACGACCGTTTCGACAACCGCCCGGGTTGCAACGACTGGTATGAGACAGTGAAGCTCAACTATGGTGTGGATTACTGTGATGCAGGTGGCAGAAGCTATCACTACGAACCGGTGCCAAGCACCTGGGGCAAGATGACGGATATCCTGCTCTACTGGGCAAGCAAGGGGGTAGATGGATTCCGCTGCGACATGGCTGAGATGGTGCCTACGGCATTCTGGTCATACGCTACAGCGATTCTGAAGTCTAAGTACCCTCATATCATCGTTATCGGCGAGGTATATGATCCTAACCAGTATCGCAACTACGTGAAGGCGGGATTCGATTATCTCTACGACAAGGTGGGCATGTATGATTGTCTTCGTGGCGTGATTCGTGGTGAGCGTCCGGCAGCCAGTATCACTCACGAGTGGCAGGTGGTGGATGATATCCGCGAGCACATGCTCTATTTCCTGGAGAATCATGATGAGCAGCGCATCGCCAGCGACTTCTTCTGCGGCAGCGCCATGAATGCGATTCCTGCGGCAGCCATGAGTCTCTTCTTCCAGAAGAATCCTTTCATGCTCTATAGCGGACAGGAGTTTGGCGAGAAGGGTATGGATAAGGAAGGATTCAGCGGCAGAGATGGCCGTACTACGATATTCGACTACTGGAGTCCGGAGACCCTGACCCATGCTTATCAGGAAGGAGAGGAGGAAACATATACTGCAGAGCAGAAATATCTGGCTGCTACCTATCGCCAGCTTCTCCGTCTTGCCAATGAGGAGAAGGCACTTCGTGAGGGTGATACCTTCGACCTGATGTATGTGAATCCAGGTTCTGAAGACTTTGATCCACGTACCAATTTTGCCTTCCTTCGCAAGAAGGATCAGGAGGTGATGCTCATCGTGCTCAACTTTGCCCAGGAGGCTCGCCAGCTGCAGGTTTGCATTCCAAGTCATGCCTTTGATTTCTTCCAGATTACGGAAGAGGAGGTTCTCGTTACCGAACTGTTCTCGGGTGGCAAGAAGAAGGTTGAACTGAAGAAGGATGGCGTATTCCCGATATCAATGGATGCCAACGGAGTAAGAATCTATAAATTCAATGTCAAGATGGAGGAAAGTGATATTATATTGAATGAGCATCATAAGGAGGAATTCCCTCCTGCTCATACGGCTGAGCATCTGCTCAACCAGTTGATGGTTCGCATGTTTGGTTGCGAGCGTAGCAAGAATGCCCATATCGAGCGCAAGAAGAGTAAGATGACCTTCGTCATCGACCACAAGCCTAGTCGCCAGGAAGAGAAGGCGATAGAGGCTGAGATGAATCGCTTGATAGAGGAGGATATGCCTGTAACCTACGAGTTTGTGGATCGCGACCGTATTCCGGCAGAGGTCAAGCTCGACCGCCTGCCAGAGGATGCCAGCGAGACGCTTCGTCTGGTTCGCATTGGCGATTACGATGTGTGCCCATGCATCGGCAAGCACGTTCGCTCTACAGCGCAGATCGGCAAGTTTGTGATGCTCGGAACCAACTGGGATGAGCCATCTCATTCATTGCGCATTCGCTTCAAGATAGTGCAATAGAAGCATTTAAATGACAAAATCGTACAAAATTAAAAAAGATATTGCATTCCAAAAGTCCTTTCACCTTTTGTGTAACTTGCTTGGTGTGAGTTATATCCGGTGAAAGGACTTTTCTTTTAATCCCCATAAGTGGGTATTTTGATAGCCTTCCAAAATACTCATTAATGATGATACCCTAGATTTGGATAATCCGTGATTTCTTTTTAATTTTGCAGTCGGAAAAAGACAAGTTTTAAGTAATTAAAAGGAAAATAAAATTATGAAAATCGAAAAAGTACATGCAAGAGAAATCTTGGATTCACGTGGCAATCCAACAGTTGAGGTTGAGGTAACATTGCAGTCAGGCATTGTGGGCAGAGCTTCTGTTCCATCTGGCGCATCTACCGGCGAGAACGAGGCACTCGAACTTCGTGATGGCGACAAGAACCGCTATCTGGGCAAGGGTGTGCTCAAGGCTGTGGAGAATGTCAACAATATCATTGCTCCTGCCCTCAAGGGTATGTCGGTGTTGGAGCAACGAGCCATCGACTATAAGATGTTGGAGCTGGACGGTACCAAGACCAAGTCAAATCTGGGTGCCAATGCCATCCTTGGTGTGTCTCTCGCCGCAGCCCATGCCGCCGCAGAGTATCTCCACATCCCTCTCTATCGCTACATCGGCGGTTGCAACACCTATACCTTGCCAGTGCCAATGATGAACATCATCAATGGGGGTGCCCACTCTGATGCGCCTATCGCCTTCCAGGAGTTTATGATTCGTCCTGTGGGTGCACCTTCAGAGAAGGAAGCTATCCGCATGGGTGCCGAGGTGTTCCATGCCTTGGCTAAGCTCTTGAAGAAGCGCGGTCTCTCTACAGCCGTAGGCGATGAGGGTGGTTTCGCCCCTGCGCTCAATGGTATCGAGGATGCACTCGATAGCATCTGTCAGGCCATCAAGGATGCAGGTTATGAGCCTGGCAAGGACGTGAAGATTGCCATGGACTGCGCAGCCAGCGAGTTTGCCGTACAGGAGAATGGCGAGTGGTACTATGACTATCGCCAGTTGAAGGATGGCAAGAAGAAGGATCCTAATGGCAAGAAACTGACTGCTGCTGAGCAGATTAAGTTCTTGGAGGAATTGATAACCAAGTATCCTATCGACTCTATCGAGGATGGCCTCGATGAGAACGACTGGGACAACTGGGTGAAGCTCACCGCAGCCATCGGCGACCGTTGCCAGTTGGTAGGTGATGACCTCTTCGTAACCAACGTGAAGTTCCTGGAGAAGGGCATCAAGATGGGTGCAGCCAACTCTATCCTCATCAAGGTAAACCAGATAGGTTCGCTCACCGAGACGCTTGATGCCATAGAGATGGCTCATCGTCATGGTTATACCACGGTTACCTCTCACCGTTCTGGCGAGACAGAGGATACCACCATCGCCGACATTGCCGTAGCCACCAACTCTGGTCAGATCAAGACAGGTAGTATGAGCCGCACCGACCGTATGGCTAAGTACAACCAGCTTATCCGCATCGAGGAGCAGCTAGGCTCACGTGCCGTATATGGTTATAAGAAACTGAAGTAAGATATATAAAAAATCATTCAAAGTTCATCTTTAGGGCTTTCAAGAGACCATCTCCATAGGTCTTTTGGAAGCCCTTTTCTTATTCCCCAATTCCAAAAATATTATAAGATATTTGGATTTGGCTCCCAAAATATCAAGTTTCTGCATTGTAAAGGAGACAAGATTTTTGCTTCTGCGGAGAATAATCAGTCTATTCTCCGCAAAATATGCGGAGAATAATGCAAAAAATCTCCGCAAAACTTGCAGGATTAAGGGAAAAAATGTATATTTGCAGCCACAATTAGACACAAGAATATGATGAATGGAATGACAAAATACATTTGGCAACAGCCTGGCTGGCCCCACATGGTATGGAGGGATGAATGTTTCA
Source organism: Candidatus Segatella intestinihominis (assembly GCA_900548535.1). Taxonomy (GTDB): domain Bacteria; phylum Bacteroidota; class Bacteroidia; order Bacteroidales; family Bacteroidaceae; genus Prevotella; species Prevotella intestinihominis. Next base: position 5,073 of record URLG01000087.1, read on the forward strand.
GTAGTATCTTGGCAGAGGTAAATCTGCTAAGAGGCAAGTTGCTGGGCAGGGTTTCCATGTTTGGATTTGAGGAGCAAAACCTATCCATGCTTGACTTTCTGACCCAAGAGATAGTGCATTCTGCCAAGATAGAGGGTGAAGACTTGAATCGCGACAGTGTGCGTTCTTCTGTGGCTATGCATTTGGGCTTGCAGTATGAAGGCTTGCCCACGCCCGACCATTATACCGAGGGGGTAGTGCAAGTAATGATGGATGCCGTGCAGCATCATGCAGACTCAGTGGATGCCGAGCGACTATTTTCTTGGCATGGTGCTTTGTTTCCTACGGGCAGGAGCGGTCTTTACAAGATAACAGTGGCTGCTTGGCGACAAGGAGAGGAGGCCATGCAGGTTGTGTCTGGACCATTGGGACATCAAAAAGTGCATTATGAGGCACCTGATACACAGGCTGTTCCCCAGATGATGGAGCAATTGCTGCAGTGGGTAAATACGGAGCAAAATATAGATTCTTTGGTCAAGGCTGCAGTGGCTCATCTTTGGTTTGTCACGATTCATCCTTTTGATGATGGCAATGGCAGAATCTGCCGAACGCTCACGGAGCTTCTTCTTTCTCGTGCCGACCAGACATCGCAGCGCTATTATAGTCTTTCTTCCGAGATATTGAATCATCGTAAGGCATATTACGAGCATTTGGAACAGGCACAGAAAGGCGATTTAGATGTAACCTCATGGATAGAATGGTTCTTGCAAACCTTGAAGTCGGCAGTAGAGGTAGCATTGCAGAAGACCGAGAATGTAGTTCGCAAGGCTCATTTCTGGAGCGAACATCAATCGTTGTCATTCAATGATCGCCAGCGCAAGGTGCTCAATATGCTCCTGGATGGTTTTGAGGGCAAGCTAAATTCTTCTAAATGGTATAAGATAAACCATTGCTCTCAAGATACCGCCAATCGTGATATCAAGGACTTGATAGCGAAAGGCATCTTAAGACAGACTGATGAGGGTGGTAGAAGTACTAGTTACGAACTTGTGTGACGTATCTCATAGGGTGAAGCTGTATGGCTTCACCCTTTTCGTTGTAGGGGATAATGCCTTCATTTCCCCATTCTTGTGCTGTGAAAACTTTGAATCGCACATCTTTTGCCGACCGCCACGCGTTCTTTTGCCGACCGCAATAATAACTTCGGACGACCGCCCTACAATCTTACGCCGACCGCCACACAATCTCACGCCGACCGCCAAAAGATGTGCAGAAGGCATTTTTATCACCATTATCCTGTACACTTGCAGTCATTACACCGTACGTTTGTAGCCATACGGATGGTCATTGAGTCCATTGATAGTCCCTTGTCCTTTGCCACCTTTCTATTTGTCTCATCGCCCATTGCCCAAATTGTCCTTTCACCATAAGCTTCTAATATTCATTGTGATTTATCGAGGCGAATGGTAGATATACCAATATTCTGGTAGTGTATCCACCTGCTGTGGAGAAGAACTGGAAGGATACTTTCAAACTCTTTGGTATCAAGCGATATGCCCAGTTTGTAAGCAATGGCAGCCTGAGTAAAATCATTCATGGAGAAGGTAACTTCCGAGAGAAAGGGGAGTATGACATGGTTATCGTGGATGAGGCTCACAACTTCCGTGGAGAGACGGCGGCAAGATACGATGACCTACTGTTGATATGCAAGACTCCTAGGGTGAACGAAGGCTTGGTAAAGGGCAGACAGAAAAAGAACTTACTTCATTCCACTATCGTTTATCTCTCTTCTCCACAAAAGATAGAGTATTATTGGGTGCATGATGATGGTAGGGCAGAGTCTATCCCATTCTTGGATGCCATGGACATCATGAAGGCTAAGATGGATGAACAGCCAGAACCTTTCGAGGAAGTGATGGATTATCATTATGAGCAGGTTAAGAATGCCGTTCAGTCATATAAGAGCCATGTGATAGCCGTGGTGGATACGGATAGCATTGCCAATATGAAGAAAGACAAATCTACCAATGATGTGCTGAGTATTCTTCGCATGATGCAGAGAACCCTGGGGGCTGATGAAGTGCATAATGGACAGAGCATCGAGCAATGTATGTGTATACCAATATGTCGAATGATACTAAGGTTACTGTATTGCGCCAAATCTCTGCCGAGATGAAATTGGGACTAACCATCAGGGATGATGATGGTAACATCTATGTTTGCAACCACACTTCCTCTTCTTCCAAGAAGAAAGGCAAGCGAGCCATGTTTCGCTTGAATGGTCAAGGACCTTATAACAAGCGGCAGTTTGTGTATGCTGCGGTGAAAATGTATTTGGACAAATACCCTAATGTAACTTACGAGGAATTGGAAAAAGCATTTCCGAGAGAGTTGCAGGGTAGCTATGGTGTTATAGCCAGAATGTCGTTTATCAAAAACAAGCAGCAGAATGGTTATGAATTTATGGGGCGATACTTCACTGATGATAGTCAGCTCCTGCAAACCAAGGATGGTGTAATCTTCGCTGTATGTACGCAATGGGGTGATCAATTCCCTAATGTCCTCGATAATGTCCGTTGATTTGGCTGGACTGTGAGTGAGGAGTAAGTCTTCTATGAAAAGTGGGCGAACAGAAGTCTCTTATAGCTCCTGTTCGCCCACTTTGGGGACGCTCGCTGAGTGTATGTTCACTCTCCGCAGGCTTCACTCCCTTCGGTCGTTCAGCCTGCGGTTACGCATGGTTGGCCTCCTTCGGAGACCTGTAACTCACATCCTCCTTCGGAGATGGACGGGATAAGGGGGCTTTAACTACTCTGCACCACATTGTATGAGTCGTTATGCGCTCTGGTAAAGAGAAACGTCTGTACATCAGATTGTTGCCTTGTTTTTGAGTAAGAATTACATAAGGTATAAGAAAAAACATGGGACAAATTGAATTTGTCCCAAAGTTTGTCCCATCTCTATCTAATGGGTTGATATACTATGAGTTATATAGCCTGGGACATTGGGGCGGGACAAATTCAATTTGTCCCATTTATTTTTTTCTGTACTTGTTCGCCGCTTGGGGGAAATGACATTAACGTATAGTTTCTCTTGTGACAACTCATAGTTTTCTACCCCATAACTCATAGAGTTAGGAGTGTTAAAACTATGAGTTAGTTTTTTTAACATTTAGTGAGAATGAAATTTTAATATGGGGCTTGACCTTTTGTTACTAAAGTATAAAAATGGTTTTATTTTTTTTTGCTGCTAAACGAAAAAGTATTATATTTGCATATCGTTAATTTAAATAATAATGGGATATGACATATTTGAATCAGTTTCACAAGGAAAGTACGGAGAGAATGCTCCGCAAATTAGCAGAATGGAAGAAGTCGCCGACTTCCTCTTCAGAAGCTGCGCAAAGAATGAAGCAAAATCTAGCGATGGCACTTCGTATGGAGGTGACTTATACAGCGAGTAAGGTTTTGTAAAATAAAATAGAGGCGAACAGAAGCCTATCTTACTCCTGTTCGCCCCTTATGAAATACACACATGCTGAATGCGCTATAGGATGACGGCTGTGCCGCTGCAGGTTACCATCAGCATGCTGCCATTGCTGCCTACTGTCTCGTAATCCAAGTCGATGCCTACGATGGCATTGCAGCCTAGGGAGGCTGCACGATCGCTCATCTCGCGTAGGGCGGTGTCCTTGGCCTCACGGAGCACGCTCTCGTAGGAGCCGCTTCTGCCACCTATCACATCACGGATGCTGGCGAAGAAATCCTTAAACATGTTGGCACCTATGATGGTTTCGCCTGTTACTACGCCACGATACTCACGGATAGGGTGACCTTCTATGGTTGGAGTGGTACTTAAAATCATAATTCTTTTCCTTTCTTTTATTTTAATGTTTATACTATTTTCTTACTAATATTTGTAGCTTAGACGAAATGAAAGGCGAAAAGGTTGCAGTATCCCAAAAATATTTGCTAATTCTGTATATGAGAAAATATCAATAATGAAAAAAACTTCACTCGCTTTCAGTATTGCGAGTGAAGCTTTTCTAGTTTGTGTTTTTTGTATGCAGAGTTACTTAGTCTCTTGCTCTTCCTGCATGTCGAGATACTGGTTGTCCTTGTCGTAGAATTCGTACTGGAGGAACGCCAGTTTCTGGGAAGGAATCACGCTGACTCCGAAACCATACTTGAGCTGCCATTTGCGCTTCAAGGAGATGAAGCCCTTGTTGATGAAGGCGGCTACGTAAGGGTTTACATACAAAGTGAATTTCTTGACGCCAATCTTGTTGACTAGGCGGTCGATCTTTCTTTCCAATTGGTCGGTGAAGAGGATGCTCGACTTGATCTTGCCCGTGCCAAAGCAGGTAGGGCAGGTCTCCTCTACGTTGACGTCCATGGCTGGACGAACGCGCTGGCGGGTAATCTGCATCAGACCAAACTTGCTTAGAGGCAGGATGTTGTGCTTGGCACGGTCCTTCTGCATGTTCTTGCACATGCGCTCATAGAGCAACTGGCGGTCTTCTGCCAGGTTCATGTCGATGAAGTCGACCACGATGATGCCTCCCATATCACGGAGACGCAACTGTCGTGCCAACTCATCGGCAGCGCCGAGGTTCACGTCGAGAGCATTCGCTTCCTGACCTTTCTCACGAGTGCGGTTGCCACTGTTCACATCGACAACGTGCAGCGCCTCGGTATGCTCGATGATGAGATAAGCGCCATGCTTATAGTTCACCACTCGACCGAAGGCAGACTTGATCTGCTTGGTGATGTTGAAGTTGTCGAAGATAGGCACCTTACCGGTGTAGAGCTTAACTATGCCCGCCTTTTCAGGGGCTATTAGAGAAACATAGTTTTTCACCTCGTTCATCACGTCAGGGTCATTGACGTAGATGTTCTCGTAAGATGGGTTAAACAAGTCTCGGATGAGAGCGACGGCTCTTCCGGTCTCCTCGAAGGCGAGTTGCGGGCGTTGCTGGGTCTTCTGCACCTTGGCGATAGCATCCTCCCATCGCTTCACCAGGGCTTTCAGCTCAGTATCGAGCTCAGCTACTTTCTTGCCCTCTGCCACAGTGCGTACGATAACGCCGCAATTCTTAGGTTTGATGCTGTGCAGGAGCTGTTTGAGTCGAGAGCGTTCTTCACCGCTTTTAATCTTCGACGAGACAGAAACTTTGTCACCGAATGGCATGAGTACCAAGTATCGACCTGCGAAGGAGATTTCTCCCGTGAGTCGTGGCCCCTTGGTAGAGATTGGTTCTTTAACGATTTGCACCAGCACTTCCTGTCCCACTTTCAGGACATTCTGAATGCTGCCGTCCTTTTCCAGTTCAGGCTGCTTGCTGGCCTTTGAGAATGGGAAAAGTTTCTTTCTGTCGCTCTGTACTTGTTTAAGATACTTCTGGT
>URLG01000088.1 GCA_900548535.1 Candidatus Segatella intestinihominis
TGTTGAAGTTGAAAGCAGGAACGGCCCAACCGCCCTTGATAGCTCTTGCGAACATTTCCTTAGTGTTCACAAGACCGATTTTCTTGTAATCTACTGCCATAATTCTTTTTAATTTTATTGTTTTAATGAAACATTCTTTTTTCTTACGGTCAGCGCAGCGAACTTATGAGGCTCCATCTGCCCTAACCGACTGCAAATTTACTTTTTTCTTTTGATACCGCAAAATGTATACTTACTTTTTCGTGTCGCAATCGAGTTAAAAAAGTTAATTCGACAATTATTCCACATCTGCGACTTGCTTTTTGCTAAATGCAGATAGCAAATTCAAGCATTAAGCCTTGCTCTTCATCATGCGATATTCACGCAGTGCATAAGCCAAAACGATGAGAAATCCCACCAAAGGCACCACGAATGGCATCACCACATGCGTGCGGTCGGCTATCATGCCCATCAGCAAGAATCCGCATCCGCCGATAGGCGTCATCATCAAGAGCGAAGAGGCTGTCTTGGTGAGATTGCCCAAGCCCGTGAGGGCAATGGAGAAGATGGTAGGGAACATAATGGCCTCGAACATATAATTGCACAGGAGGGCTATCATGGACACCTGACCCAGGCACATCAGCACAAGCGAGATGCAACACACACAGCCCACGGCACAGATGAGCAGCATCACGATGGCACTGACCTTGCGCATAATCCAAGAGCCCAGGAATCTGCCCACCATGAAGAACGCCAAGGCGCAAGTAAGCTCCACGGAAGCCGTGCGATCGTCCATCCAGTGCATGCCCGTCACGAAATTGATGAAGTAGGAATTAATGGAAATCTCTGCCACCTCATAACTGAGCAGGGCAATGAGACCGAACACAAACATCTTGTGATGGGCAAAGAGCTTGCCTATCTTAGAGCCCTCCTCGGCATCTTCCTGTGTCTCCACATGCTGAATCTCGGGCAAGTCAACACGCGAGAACACCAAGGCTATCAGCAACACCAGGATGCCCAAGATGGTATAAGGAATCACCACATTGCCGCTATCGCCCGAACTGCGGAAGAGGAACTGACCGATGCAGAGTGTGGCAAAGATGCCGCCCAAGCCATTGAATGACTGGGACAGATTCAGACGACTGGTAGCCGTCTCCCTGGCGCCCAACTCCGTAACATAAGGATTGGCAGCCGTCTCCAGGAACACCAAGCCACAGCCGATGATAAAGAGACAGCCCAGGAAAGCATAAAAGCTGCCTGCCGCCGCTCCCGGAATGAAGAGCAATGAGCCCAAGCCGAAAAGCAGGAGACCGAACACCACGCCTCGGCGATAGCCATAGCGATTGATAAAGAAACCTGCCGGTATAGCCATCAGGAAATAGCCCAGATAAGTGGTAACCTGTATCAAGGCTGAATGGGTGATGCTGATATGAAGTGCATTCTGGAAGTGCTTGTTGAGCACATCCAGAATGGCACGAGCGAAGCCCCACAAAAAGAAGAGCGACGTTATTAATATAAAAGGTACTAAATACTTCTTGTCTGTTATACTATGTTCTTTGGTCTGCATTTATGTTTGTTTTATAACTCTATATTTTTAAGCGTACAGTTTTTATTCATTATAATGGAAATAGGTGAAGTCGGCACTGCCCGACTTAGGCTTGCCCTCGGCAAACATGCCCAACGTTACGCCCGTGAATCCACCTGCCACCTCTGTACTCATCAGACTGCAATTGACGGCAGCCAGCTCATGGAAGGACTTGCCATCCAGCGAATAGTCGAAGAAATACATCTCCCCATTGCTGCGGATGCGGAGTTTCACGGCACCCTTGCGCAGGCGAGGCACGCTCTTCACCACATAGTCTATGCTCTTGAGCTTGCAGCGCAAAGCCACTTGCTTGCTGGAGACGAAGAAGTCGAGATGACCGTCATTGATCTGATAAACGGAAAGTCCTGCCTCCACATTACCCTTGGTTTCCACCTCGGTCTCCAAGGTCATACGGGCACTCTCCTGTCGGCGTCCCACGAAGGTTGGCTGATTGTTCTCTGTCAATGTGCCGTGAGGATAGAGGCGCACAAAGAACTTTTCTTCTGCCGCCATCGTATCATTACGAAGATAATTGCTCTCTATCGGATTCTGCAACTGCACCCATTCATAAGAGCCAGTGGTTGGCGCATCATCCTTGTCGGCATCCAAATGCTTCTCCAACGCCACGGCTGGCAAAGTATTCGCCTTGACCAAGGTATCGATAGGCATTCCGCCATTCACCACAGGCCATTCGCCTTCCTTCCACTCCACTGGAGCGAGATAAGTTTCACGACCCAAGTGATGATAAGAGCCGCCATAATTACGATAAGCCAGGAATATCATCCACCAGGAGCCATTAGGAGCCTGGACCAAGTCGCCATGGCCCGTGCCCTGTATCTGTATGCCCTGTCCCAAGCGGCTACAGTTGGTCAGGATAGGGTTATGAGGATTGCTCTCGTATGGTCCCACTATGTTCTTGCTTCGGGCGATGGTGAGTCGGTGAGCCAACTCCGTGCCGCCCTCGGAGATGAGGAGGTAATAATATCCATTCTTCTTATAGATATGTGGACCTTCTGGATAGCGTCCGCCATCACCCTGCCACAACTTCTTGCTCTCGGTGAGTTGCTCACCCGTCTTAGGGTCTATCTCGCAAAGCCAGATGGCATCGCCAGGATTGCTCACCATATAGCACTTGCCATTCTCAAAATAGAGAGATGGGTCGATGCCTTGCTGCTTGAGCCAGATGGGCTCGCTCCAAGGACCGGCAGGATTGGTGGCTGTAACCATAAAGTTGCCGCCATTGCCCACATTGGTGGTTATCATATAATAGGTACCCTCGTGATAACGGATGGTTGGCGCATAGATGCCCAGCCACGAGCTGGCACCCTTGAGCGGTAGCTGGCTCTCACGATTGAGCACATTGCCAATCTGCTGCCAGTGCACCAAGTCCTTGCTCTGAAAGACAGGCACACCAGGAAAATACTGGAATGATGAATTGACAAGATAGAAGGTATCGCCCACCCTGCACACGGAAGGGTCGGGATGATAACCAGGAATCACTGGGTTACGATACTCTTGAGCCGACAGGGGCATGATGCTCCACATCAGCAGCCACAAAAGGGCAAACAGGTTCAGTTTCTTCATAAGGCTTATTATGTTAATGTTGCGACAAAGGTAAGACAATTATTCGAGATAGCCAAAAATTATGGCAAGAATTTGCCAATAAGATGCTTCAGGAGGAAGGTGGCATTCTGATTTTTAGCCACTCCCGGCTGAATCTTATAGGTATAAGTGACATCTGTGCCTAGTTCTATCTCGAAACAATAATTGTGGAAACATGATTTTTGCTCCGAAATTTTGGAGAGTTCCAGATCGTGTGTGGCAATAATGCCGCTCACTGGGAGTTGGGCGATGGATTCCAAGAAGAGACGCGACCCATTGAGCTTGTCCACGGAATTGGTGCCCTTCAATATCTCATCAAGAATGATGAGCGTGCGGCAGGACTTATCCTGGCAGAACTGCAACAGCTGCTCCAGGCGCAGCAGTTCGGCATTGAAGTAAGAGATGCCATGCGTCAGGTCATCGGATGTGCGCATACTGGAGAATAGACGGAAGCGAGAAACCTTCAGCGAATCGGCAAAGACTGGCATGCCAGCCATCGCCAGGATATAGTTGACCCCAAGCGAACGGAGGAATGTACTCTTGCCCGCCATATTGGCTCCCGTGATGATATAATAGTTGCCATCCTTGATGCTGAAATCATTCTTCACAGCTTTCACTCCCAGAAACGGATGATATAGATTCTTTGACTCAAAGACTATAGGCATTGAATATTTCTGTGCTTCATGAAAGGTGTGAGTGTCATGGGAGGTATGAACCCCATGAGTGTCATGAGTGTCAAGTGTCATTGTGTCATTAAGGATTTCTGCATCCGTAGCCTCTGGGTGATTATAACGGAAATCGGCCATGCTCACCATGGCGTCCATCTCGCTCACAATGTCCATCCACTCCTCCATCTTAACCATATAAGTATTCTTCCATTTCAGGAACTGACGAATGAGGAAAAAGTCGCTCAGCATGAAGGAATCGGTAAAGAACAAGCCCAGAAAATTACCGCGGCGGTCATACCCCTTCAAGATTTTCTCCAACTGGGCGAAGGAAGGCAAGGCATCCGCCAACTTCGCTTGCATCTCCCGCCCCATCTCGCACTGGAAATTACGACGAGCTATCAGCTGAAGAATCTGGGAATAAGCCATGAGCTGATGACGAAGCTTTCCGCCGCTATTATCTATCTTATCCAACGTAGCCTTGCAAACAGAAAACACAACAACAAACTGCACCATCACCCAAGACAAAGCTACATTGGCAGATACCACACCCAAAACTGCCAGAAGCACTGAGGCACATACACCTATTATTAATAGGACGCCCAAAGCTAGCGAAAGCGAAGAGCCAAACCATGCTGGCACTTGCATCGTGGCCACTCTTCGCATAGCATCTGCCACAGCTGAGGAATTGATCTTTTTCTGGTTCTTCTCCCCAAGAGCCAAGAACTCCATTCGCCAATCGAAAGCCGCAGCAGCCAGTTCTCGCTGCAAATCTCTTCTTCGCTCTATCTCTTCCTTAGCCAGGGGAGAGACATGGGAAAGATGGGCAGCAAGCGCATATGAACCGCCCGTAGTGATGGTGCGGCAGATGCGATGAAACAAGGAATCCCGCCCAAAGACATCCAAGTCGAAAGCGTATGGGTGCTTGGGATCTTGATACTGGGCTCCCTGTTCAAAAGGAGAAAAATCACCCTCTAGTGCCTTGAGCTCATCTTGGCAAACCTTGAGGAGAGAAGAGAGATGCTCTATCCGCTCTTTGTTCTTGTCATCGAGATGGCGCACATTGAAGTAAGCTAGCAAAGCCAAAGCTGCACCCCATAGCCACCTGCCAACATCTCCATCTAAAGCAAAATAACAAACGATGCAGACCAACATGCCGCCAAAGAGCAACAACTCTCCAGCCACAAAGCCACTATTCTTACGCTTCAAGGTTGCAACCTCGGCGGAATAGTGGTCCACATATTGTTGATAATGTTCTTTTAATTCCATATTCTTATAAAATTTCACACCCTAAAAGTATATTATATTACTTTGGAAACAACACTGCACCCTCCTGCTTCTTTCCATCCATTAGGATGCGCAAAGGATGCGCAAAGCGGACATGGCGCACAAACTTCGTCTCCTCTATCGCAGGCATGGCATCCAACATCTCCTTGTTAACGAATCCACCGTTCTCCACATTGGTATCTATCGTGAAATAGCCCACTCCGAATGAGGTGAGATTCTGGAAGAAATGGGTGCCCTGGCTTGGATCGATGTTGTAGTTCTTCAATGCCACTTCCACGATGACACGAGCAGCACTGATGTGCGGCCACTTCACAGGTACACCTAGATAATGGTCGCTAGAGCCCCAACGACCAGGACCTATCAAGACATAATTCTTGTTCTCGGCTAGGAACTTCCGGTTGATGCGTTCGATGTCATCTGCCACATAGTAGTTGTTCATCGCTGAGAAGTTGTCGTCATATTTCACATAGACCACATCCACCACATCCTCGCTGATACCATGTCCCAAGGAATTATGAGAACGCAGCAAGCAGTCGGCATCTGGTATCGCCTTGACATCCTCATCCAGCATCTCCTTGGCATCCACGATAGGGCGAATCTGAAGCAGATAGAAATCACATGTCTTATCGGCATTGATATTGCAAGCAAACTCTATCTCCACAGGACGACGCATCGCCTCGGAACCAAACTTCATCGACATCTGTAGAATCTCAGGCAATGGTATCACACCATGCTGGAGCACTCCAGAGAAGGTTATCACCTTGCGTCCCGATTCATACACGCCATCATTGAGCACCTGATCATAAGGATCGAAAGTAGAGGCGATATAGTTGAGCGACTGGTCCTCCACGGCATCCTTCACCTTCATCTTGAGGATATTGAAGCCATCATCCACCTTGAAGTCCTCGCCCACATGCTTCATATCGAGGGCATAGAACTGGGTCTGCGTCTCGCTCAAAGCCTTTTCCAGCTCTGATGTCTGGAGCACCTGGGTAGGATGACAAGGGCACACGCGCAGGGTTTGTCCACCATCCACGATATACTTGCCCAGTCCGAGCGCCAAGCTGGCAATGCCCTCCTCCGCCGTCTCATCTCCTATCGGATAATAGTTGAGCGAGCGGAGCACACCACTCATGTTGGGATAAAATCTGTCGCCATAATCCTTGCCCACCACCTGCTGCAAGATGACCGCCATCTTCTCTTGGTCGATGACATTGCTGGTAGCTGTCATGTAAGCCTTGGAATCTCGGTAGAACACCGAGGCATACACACCCTTGATGGCACATGCCAACATCTGCAACATCTGATATTTATCCTCCAGATAAGGTATCATATAGGTGGAATAGATACCTGCGAATGGCTGATAGTGGGCATCCTCCAAGAGCGAGCTGGAACGGACGGCGATAGGACTCTTCGTTGCCTCAAAGAAGGTGAAGAAGTCGGCTATCAACGAGTCGGACATCTGGGCATGCAAGAAATGCTTCAATATCTCCTCATCACTGGCATCGCTCAAGGCTATCGGATAAAGATTGTTGGTCTCCATGAATTCATCAAAGATATCCGTACAGAGCACCACGGTCTTTGGTATCTGAACGGTGGCATTCTCATACTGATTGAACTCAGGATGGCGCTTGATGACATGATCTAGGAAAGCCAAGCCTCTACCCTTTCCGCCCAAGGAGCCTTCACCGATACGGGCAAAGTGGGCGTACTTATCAAACTTCATGCGGTCGAAGACGGCAACGATACCCAGGTTCTTCATATGGCGATACTGCACGATGGCATCAAAGATAATCTGGCGATGGGCATCCACATCTTGCAACTTCTGCCAAGTCACATTCTTCAAGAACGCAGAAACCGGGAAGATGGCACGAGCGCAAAGCCAGCGACTCATGTGATTGCGGCTGATATGATAGAGCATGGAGTCGTTAGGGATATTGAAGATATTATCCTGCAACTCCTTCAAACTACGAATGCGCATAATCTCCTCATGGGTCTTAGGATCTCGGAAGATGAAATCGCCGAAGCCCATGTGCTCCTCCATCAAATGACGGAGATCCACACTCATTTTCTTAGAGTTCTTATCCACAAATCGAAATCCCTCAGCCTCTGCCTTGGCACGGTTTTCACTCTCGGAGCTCTCCAGTATCAACGGAACAAAAGGATCGTTCTGGCGGATATACCTGAAGAGTTTGAGGCCTGCCTCCGGATCCTTCTCCCTGCCAAAGGTATCTGTACGATACTTAGGCTTGGCATCCACATCAACTTCATTGCCGAAAGCCTTGGCTGCATTCTTAAGAGGGAAACGGGCATCACTAATCACACCAAGGGTATTGCCTGAATACTTTTGATACAACTTCAAGGCTTCCTCATAGGTGCGAGCTAACACCACCTTAGGGCGACCACGCATACGCATGGTTGCTGCATGACGATTCAAGGCTTCCTTGGAGAAATTCTTGCTCTGCTCCAGGATGAAGTTGTAGAGATTAGGCAAGATGGAACTATAGAATCGGATGGAATCCTCTACCAAAAGAATCATCTGCACACCCGCCTCATGAATGTCATGTTCCAAGTTCATCTTGTCCTCTATCAACTTGATGATGGAAAGAATCAGGTTGGTATTGCCCAACCAGCAGAAAACATAATCGAAGATGCTCAAGTCCTCATTCTCCATACGCTTGGTGATGCCATGGGAGAAAGGAGTAAGCACGACGCAATGGATATTAGGAAACTTGCCCTTGATGTCACGAGCCACATCAAAGGCATCATTGTCTGCATTACCTGGCATGCAAATCACGAGGTCTATGACTGTGGATTGCAGAACTTCAGCTGCTTCTTCCGTAGTAGAGACCTGCGTAAAAGTTGGAGGGTAACGAAGTCCCAACTCCATATATTCATTGTATATCTTCTCCTCGATACGTCCATCATCCTCTAGCATGAACGCATCATAAGGGTTGGCCACGATCAGCACATTATAGATACGACGCATCATCAGATTGACAAATGAAACGTCTTTCAAGTAGAACTTATTCCACTCTTGAGGTACATTATTTTCCATATTTGTTGAAATTACTTATGCAAAGATACTGATTTTCTGATATTTACTTGCATCTTTCTACATTTTTTTATAAATTTGCGCCATAAACTTGATAAAGATATGGGAAAAGGGTATATTATCATGGCTCTATTGGGAGCATTTTGTATGATTCCATGCTATGCACAAAAGCATCAGCACGGAAAGGCATCCTATTACTCCAAACGAGCCACAGGAGCTCGCTCGGCAAGCGGACAGAAAATACATCACGACAGCTTAACTTGTGCCCACAAGTTCTATCCATTCGGCACCCATCTAAGGGTAACGAATCTGAGCAATGGCAAAAGTGTCATCGTGAAAGTTATAGACCGAGGACCATTCGGAAGAGGAAGAATCATCGACCTCTCCTGGGCAGCAGCCAAAGAAATTGGTATGCTTGCTCAAGGCGTGGCTACGGTAAAGGTGGAAATGCTGGAAAATCCCATACCATATTTGCCAGAAGACAGCAAATTACCTAAGATTGATTTTGAAATGACTGAAACAGACTATAAAGATTTCACCAAGTGGAAAAAAGAAAAGGGAGCTCATACCAAGGAACACCCTTCTTCTCCAAACATAAAGGGGAAAACAGCGAAAGATGCTAAAAAAAGGGAAGAAAAAGAAAAAACTAAATAAAAGATATAAGCCAAGAAAGCTCATTAAAAAATAGTCTTTCTTGGCTTATTCATTTATTTTCTTGTTGGTATATTAAACTCATTTACCTTAGATATAGCTTTGTCACCATGAATAACGGATACACAGAAACGAGCTGTTCCATTTTTCAAACGATTATCTGCCTTAACCATCGCAGTATATCTAACACCTAATCCAGGCTCAATCTTCTCCACATGAATACTAGGAGATATGAAAATATGCTTATTTCCCGTAGTCTCTATAACAGTTGGCACAACATCATATACTGGACACTTTCCCCTATTCACAATCTCAAAGATAATCTTACAAGATTCATTTCTATCCAAAGCATTATTCTCGTTGGAATCAACAAATCGTGCATTTACTATTTCAAGAGAAGGAGAATAAGTGAAATTCTCGCCAATCTCTTCTATAGTTGCGCTTGGCATTGACGTAGTAGGCTGCTGGGCACTATAATTGCCAGTATAATCTTTACCATCAAAATCATACAAACGATCGTCACCACTATTAGAAGAGTCAAAAATCGCAGTGTCATCAGTAGAAGTAGTACGGGAAGAAGAACGCTCACGACATGTACATTGACGTTGTGAAGCTGCCTGATCTGCCTGACTTCCTAAAACCGCGCCCACAGCAGCTCCGCCAGCCATTCCTATAATAGTACCCATATCAGAACCTCGAGGACCACCAGCTAAGCCTCCAATGGCAGAACCTAAGATTGAGCCGATAGAGCCACCTGCATAGGCACCACTACCCGTATAAGTACCACAACTACTCAATAAGAGAGTAGAACTTAAAGCAAATATAAATAACCTTTTCATCTTAGTGTACTTTAAAAATCTGCTGCAAAAGTAAGAAAAAAACAGGAAAGAAAGAAGAAAATACGCCTAAAAAATATAGGGAAATCCCTAAACATAAAGAATGTATGATTTCTAAAAGGAACAATATACATATATACAAAAAAACGTCCCTCTCAAAAGAAAGGGACGTTTTAATTATCTGAGATGATTCAATCTTATTCAGCCTTTGGAGCCTCCTCTGTTGCAGGAGCCTCTGCCTGTGCCTCAGCAGCAGGTACTTCCTCAGCCTTAGTTGCCTTACGACTACGACGAGTCTTCTTAGCAGCCTTAGAAGTCTTAGCCATGTTCTCATCAAAGTCTACCAACTCGATGAAAGCGATTTCAGCAGCATCACCCTGACGAGTACCCAACTTGATAACGCGAGTATAACCGCCTGGACGATTAGCTACCTTCTCTGCGACCTCACCGAAGAGAGCCTTAACAGCGTACTTGTTCTGAAGATAACGGAATACAACACGACGTGAAGTAGTAGTATCATTCTTTGAACGAGTAATCAATGGCTCAACATACTTCTTAAGAGCCTTAGCCTTTGCGAGGGTCGTAGTGATTCTTTTGTGCTCACTCAAGATAAGTGATGTAGCCATATTAGCCAACATCGCGTTACGATGAGAAGCAGTACGACCTAAATGGTTGAATTTCT
>URLG01000089.1 GCA_900548535.1 Candidatus Segatella intestinihominis
TAAGAACTTTTACGATAATGGGCAAGGTATAAATGCGGAGCCGCTTACAATTACATGGCATTTTATGGCATTTTATGGCAATCCACAGAGAATTGCAATAATCCAAACGTCCTAATTATGTGACACTTACAAATCTATATGGCAATATGGCAATTCTTTTCAAAAAAAACTTTTTCATATAGAAGAGAATACAGCTATATACAACTACAAAAAAGGGGGACTAGCCACCGCTAGTCCCCAAGACGAGAGAGATATAAGTGTTGACAGTGTCAACAACACGGCAAATCACTTTGCCTTATATCTTAATTATCATTTTACCTAATATTCCTTACTTATTGTGAGGAAACTCCTTGCTTATTGGTAGGATACTTCACACGGGAAATAATCACGTTCTTTACTTCGCTCAATGGTTCGAACTTCACATTATTGCCATTGTAAACGGCTGTGATTTCACCTAGGCGGAGCAGCTGGTTTGGATAACCCGTACGGCGAACTTCTGTCCAAGCCTCAGTACCATTGGTAAAGAGGTCGATGTACTTCTGGATAGCACATGTCTCTGCATCTACGTTTGTTGAAACCGCATTAACATAAGCATCCATATCAGCATCAGAGATAGACTGACCAGCCAAATCGTACCAATATTCAATAGATGCCGAGGTTACGACCATATGCAGAAAGACGCAATGACTTGACAAACCTGGAAGGGTTCAACTTGAAGGTATAGCCGACATTGATTTCACGAAGTTTGATATAATCACTCTTCAATACACGCTGAACAGCAGGATCAGTATAATAGTTCTCGTAGTAATCACGATCACTTACCCTCATGGTGTTAGGTTCATTTGTACCATAAACCACACCTGTCATAAGACTGAGACACAGCGATATTATTGGTGTAAGAAACACCAGTCTTGAAGAAGTCGCGATAATCTGAAGAAGCAGGGCTTCAGGCAGATATAGTAGGATTGCCTACAGAACCATTATTCTTCCATGTAAGCAAGTCGTACCATGAAAGTACCTGGCGGCCATCCAATTTAGGCTCCCAGCTTTCATCCATACCATAGTCAGGAAGCAGATATTCCTTGCCATTGATAGTGGCAGTGCCCATATCATCACCATCGGCGCCATAAGCATAATCGCCAGCATAACCATAACCGCCACCACGCTGGGTATCGGTAGAGTTATTGTCGCCACCCTCGATAGGCACACCGTCAACAACAAACGTTACAGTACCCGTCTTGGTACCTTCAATCTTGATGGATGCACCAATCACCGGCTCACCGTCGTCCTGAGAAACAACCTTACCTGTAACAGTAGTCTGTGCGAGAGCCATTCCTGTTGAAAGAACAAGCCCCCCATTAACATGGTTAGTCTTTTTGTCATAATTTCTCTCTCTTAAAAATTAAACAACTTACAAATATCGGGTGCAAAGATACATACATTTTATAAAATAAACAATTTTTTAGCTGACAAAATGCAAGACAAAGTGCATTTTGTCCTGCTTTTCGTATATTTCATGCATTTTTTCCTACTTTTCATCATTCTTTCGCATACAAAAAGTAACAAAAAGAAAGTTTTTACTAAAACTCTATTGTATAAAAACAGTTTTCAAAACAAAAGATAAGCGTGACATTAAGAAACAAAACATCACGCTTATCCTATTATTAATTACGAAATAAAACTCCCCAAAAACTCCAGAGCTTCATTCTTACTGAATTACCCCATACTTCAACAAAGCATTCTTTACTCCATCTTCATCCACTGATGTGGTGATATAATCGGCCACTGCCTTGAGATTGTCACCGGCATTACCCATTGCAACACCGATGCCTGCCTCTTGGACAATGGTGATGTCATTGCCGCCATCACCAAAAGCCATGGTCTCGGAAATGTTCAGACCTAGATAATCAGCCATTGCATGAAGTCCCTTGCCCTTGTCGGCATCAGCAGCTGTGATGTCAGTAAAGGCAGGATGCCATCTGCCCGAAGTGCAATTCTGGAGAGTTGGCATCAGGAGCTTCTCTTGCTCTTCTGAGCAGAATGGAGTTACCTGGAGAACTGCCTCATCACCCAAATCCTTGACATCGGTGAGGAAGATGTGGCAATCCACACCCAAGCCTTTGGCAAATATCTCATACACCTCGTCGGTGTAATGATGGATGGCTAGATGATGCTCGCCCACGACAATGGCAGGATAGTCATCACGATCGGCAGCATCAATAATTTTCTGGACGTCGGAAGGAAGAATGGCATGCTGGCTCACTACCTTGTCGCCCACGAAGCAGCGAGCACCATTGGTAGTGATGTAGCCATCTACCAGATGCTCTATCTGCCCCAGATTGTTGATGATCATCGGAGGACGACCCGTGGAAATGTATACTTCTACCCCATTCTTCTTGGCTTGCTCCAGGGCATCGACCGTGGTCTGTGGTATCTTGTGAGTATCGAAACTCACCAATGTTCCGTCGATGTCGAAGAACAACGCCTTTATCTTTTTGCTTGTATTCATATCTTGACACATTATTATATTTTTACCTTATAATATTTATACCGTTCGCCCCCTTCGGGGACCTAAAGGACCTTTCGAATAGTTTGCAAACGGCCCCGAAGGGGGCGAATAGCATCCCAAAAGTACCCAATCAGAGTGCAAAATTACGAAAAAAACAAATAATTCACGAATAATCAGCACTTTTATTGGATTTTTGCCGATGGTTTCAGATAAAAATCGTATATTTGCGGCATCTTTCTATGCTAAAGAAAACTTCTTAACTGCTAGAAGAGAACTTATTAACACCTACAGATTATGAAGAAGGTCCTTTCCCTCCAGGCATCGCTACTGATGATGCTGATAGCCATGCTCACTTCATGTGAGAAGTTTGTGCTCGATGACTCGAACGCACAGAATCGCAATGCCGATGGTAATGTAACGATTCACATAGAACAAGTGCAAAACACAAAGATCAGCAACCTAAGCCGAGCAGCCTCAGAGAAAGACCTCAAGGAAATATGTAGCCGCATCTCATTTGCCGTATTCGATGTGGAAGAAAAGCTGCAGAACATCAACCAGACGCAGGACACCCATGGATTTGGCACAGCTCACTTCAACCTGGACGAAGGCGAATACCGCTTGGTAGTCATCGCACATAACGGAACAGGCAACTGCACCATCAGTTCTCCTGAGAAGATAAAATTTGCCAGCAACAAACTCACCGACACCTTTTATTACTACGGCAGACTGAGCGTAACTGAGGAAGGAGCTCAAGCCAACATCCATCTATCTCGCCCCGTGGGAGCCCTAATACTCCACATCACCGACAACACACTGCCCGAAGATGCCAAGAGTATCAAGTTTTATTATACCGGAGGCAGTAGCACACTGGATGCCACCACTGGATACGGATGCGTGAACAGCCGACAGACAGAAAGTTTCAGCCTATCAGCTGACCAGAGAGACTACACCGTATACACCTTCCCGCACGACCCAGAAGAAGGAAAGACCATCAAGATGAGCATCAGCCTGCTCAACCCAGACGCCAAAACCATCAAGAAATTTGAGCTACCCGGTGTACAGATGAAGAGAAATACCATCACAAAAGCTACCCTCAACATCAAGGATGGCACCATCAAGGGCGACGGAGAGGAAACGGATGAAGGCGACATCGGTTTTACGGTGGACGACGAGTGGGAGCAAGACACCATCATCTACTTCTAGAATACAGGTAGTTATTAACTAGATTATGCCCAACAGAAAACTGCTGGGCATGTTCTATTTTTCCACAAATCAATATATTTTTCGATTCTTAAAGATTTGATAAACAAAAATTCTTTGCTATTTAAGAATAATTGCATAATTTTGCATCCGATATTATATAATATTTATTATTAGGATGAAAACAAAATACATAACTCTTATCTTGCTGATGGGAGCATTGATTCCTGCCGGGGCGCAAACTACGGTGCTGAGCCTCGACAGTTGCCGTGCTATGGCACTACGCAACAACAAGCAGATCAATGCCTCTAGGCTCAAGAAGGACGTGGCGTATAACCTGAAGAAATCGGCACGTACCAAATACCTGCCCAAGGTGGATGCCATGGGCGGATACGAATGGTTTAGCAGAGAGATTTCATTGCTCAATGATGGTCAGAAGTCTACATTCAGCAACCTGGGCACCTCTATCGTAGGTGGCATCTCAGACAATGCCAACAACATGATGACCGAATTGGTAGGCAAGGGTCTTCTTACCCCAGAACAGGCTCAGAAGATAGGTGGACTCTTGCAGGAGAAGGGCGGTACCATCCAGCAGCAGGGCAATGCCATCGGCCAGAGCATCGTAGATGCCTTCCGCACGGATACCCGCAATATGTGGGCAGGAAGCATCATGCTCCGCCAACCTATCTATATGGGTGGTGCCATCACCGCAGCCAACAAGATAGCCGACATCGGGGAGCAAATCGCCGACAACGACCTCGACATGCAGACCCAAAAGACCCTCTACAGCATAGATCAAGCTTACTGGATGGTGGTTTCGCTCAAGCAGAAGCAGAAACTTGCCACCAGCTACCGCGACTTGGTGAAGAAGCTCAATGAGGATGTACACAAGATGATTAAGCAGGGCGTAGCCACACGTGCCGACGGACTGAAGGTAGACGTGAAGGTGAACGAGGCAGACATGCAGATTACACAGGTAGAGGATGGACTCGTATTATCCAAGATGCTCCTCTGCCAACTTTGTGGTATCCCGATGAACCAAGAGATTACCCTTGCCGACGAGGAGAAGGAGACGCTTGCCCTGGCTGGCAGTGCAGTAGACACTGAGCAGCAGAGAGTGGCTGCCGCAGATTCTGCCGTCAACACCCGTCCAGAGTTGCGCATGCTTCAGAATGCCATCGACATCTCTAAGCAAGCTACCAACTTGGTGCGTGCGGTATACATGCCACACGTAGCCCTGACCGGTGGATATACCATCTCGAACCCTAATGTGTTCAATGGATTCCAAAAGAAATTTACAGGCGTATGGAATGTAGGCGTCATCGTACAGGTACCAGTATGGAACTGGTTTGACGGTGCCTACAAGGTACGTGCATCCAAGGCTGCCACCAACATCGCCGAGATGAACCTCAACGACACCCGTGAGAAGATTCATCTCCAGATAACCCAGAGCCAATTCAAGGTAAAGGAAGCTCAGAAAAAGCTCAACATGGCGATGAAAAACATAGCCAGTGCGGAGGAAAACCTACGCTGCGCCAACCTCGGATTTAAGGAGGGCGTGATGGAGGTAACCGATGTGATGGCGGCGCAAACCGCTTGGCAGCAGGCTCAAAGCCAGAAGATTGATGCAGAAATCGATGTCAAACTGACACAGGTAGGACTCAACAAGGCATTGGGTATCCTGCAATAAGTTAGGAGTTGGGAGTTGGGAGTTTTCATGCAGAACAACCAACGAAAAACAACTGTTAAACTGTTAAACTGTTAACATTGAGCTTCAGTAAACATTAAACATTAAACAATAAAAATTAGAAAGATATGTCTAAGAAGTCACAACATAACAATATACTGTTGGCCGTCATCGGCTTTACAACTGTCGTAATACTCGTGGGTGTCATTGGTTTCTTCACCCTTGAGCAGAAGGACGATACCATACAGGGAGAGGTTGAAGTATCAGAATACCGAGTATCCAGCAAGTTGCCTGGACGTGTGGTAGAACTGAGAGTACAAGAGGGCGACTACGTTCACGTGGGCGATACCCTTGCCATCCTCGAAGTGCCAGAAATGAAATCGCAGGAGCAGATGCTCCAGGCCACCAATGCCGCTACTGAGGCGATGAAGGACTTGACCGATGCCGGTGCACGCAAGGAGCAGATTCAGGGTGCTTACCAGTTGGTACAGCAGGCTGAGGCAGCTGCCGCCATCGCCAAGAAGACTTACGACCGCATGCAGAACCTCTACAATGAGGGAGTGATTAGCGGTCAGAAGCGTGATGAGGCATTTGCCGCTTACAAGGCTACCGAGGCTCAGGTGGCAGCAGCCAAGAGCCAGTATGAGATGGCTAAGAACGGAGCGCGCGACCAGGAGAAGCGTATGGCTGCCAGCAACACACAGGCATCCAAGAGCGCTGTGGATGTAGTAAAGAATCTCTTGAAGGAGACCGTCCAGATAGCCCAGTGCGAGGGCGAGGTTAGCAATGTCTATCCTAAAGTAGGCGAGTTGGTAGGCCTCGGTTCCCCTATCATGAGCATCAGCATCATGAGCGATATGTGGGGCACATTCAATGTACGTGAAGACCATCTACAGGGCCTCAATAAGGGCGATACTTTCACCGCCTTCGTACCTGCCTTCAACAAGGAGATTAAGATGAAGGTTTACTATCTCAAGGACCAGGGCTCTTACGCCACTTGGAAGGCTACCAAGGACAATGGCGATTATGACCGCAAGACTTTCGAGGTGAAGGCTCGTCCTATCACCAAGTTGGAGGGTTTGCGCCCTGGAATGTCACTCATCATTAAATAACATTGAACTTTGAGATTTGAACTTTGAACTTTATGATTAGTTTTCTTCTTTGAGTTTACAATAAAATTTTGAGAAATTAAGCATATCATAAAGTTCAAAGCTCAAAGTTCAATGTTCAAAGTAAACAAGTTCTATGTTCAAGAGATTATATCATATAGCCCTCAGAGAATGCGGCATCATGATGAAGAACCCTATCTATTGGTTCTGCATGCTGCTCTTCCCTATCCTGGTGGTGATTTTCTTCACCACCTTGATGGATGGTGGAGTGCCTACCGACATGCCTGTGGGTATCGTGGACGAGGACAACACAGCCACCAGCCGACAACTGGTAAACAAGCTCGATGCCTTCCAAACCACCAAGGTGGTGGGGCACTATGAGAATGTGGCTGAGGCTCGCCATGCCATCCAGAAGAACGAAATCTATGCTTACCTCTACATACCAGAGGGCACGGAGGCAGGACTGATGGCATCCAAGCAGCCTAAGATCTCATTCTATTACAGCAGCGTATCGCTGGCAGCAGGCTCGCTCCTCTTCCGAGACTTGAAGACGATTTCCACCCTGGGAGGTGCGGCGGCTGGCATGACGAAACTCGCCGCCCTGGGCAAGACGAACGATGAGATCATGACCTTCTTGCAGCCTATCGCCGTAGACCTGCACATGATAGGCAACCCTTACGCCAACTACAACTACTATCTGTCGAGCGTGATGGTGCCAGGACTCATCATGGTGTTTATCTTCCTGATTACACCTTATTCTATAGGTACGGAGCTGAAGTTCAATCGTGCCAAGGAGTGGATGCGTATGTCGGGCAACAATCCTTATCTCGCCATCGCCGGCAAGATGCTGCCACAGACACTCATCTGGATGATCATCTTCCTCAGCTTCGAGTTTTACATCTACTATGTATTGGGCTTCCCTCATCCGGGCGGAGCCTTGCCTATCGTATTGCTGGGCATACTGAGCATCTTGGCTTGCCAGTGCTTCGGCATCTTTGCCTTCGGACTGATGCCATCGCTGCGTATGTCCATGAGCATCTGTTCGCTCTGGGCAGTGGTCAGCTTCTCCATCTGCGGAGCCACCTATCCCCTCTTCTCGATGGATGCTCCAATCGAGGCTATCGGGCAGCTCTTCCCACTGCGCCACTACTACATGATTTACCAGATGAACATCTTCAATGGCTTCCCTATGGGCGAGGCCATACTGCACTGGGGAGCCTTGGTGTTCTTCTGCGCCCTGCCGATGCTCACCATCTGGAACATTAAGAAGGCAATGTTGGTTTATAAATATTTACCATAATAGATATGAACGGTTTATTAAATAAGATATTGAATGGCTTCAGAGACATGTGCTTCATTTGGGCGAAGGAAATGCGCAATGTGTTTCGAGACGAGGGTGTGCTCATGTTCTGCATCTTGGTGCCGCTGGGTTATCCGCTGCTCTACTCGTGGATATACAACAACGAGGTGGTGCGCGAGGTGCCTACCGCCATCGTGGATCTGAGCCACAGCCATACATCGAGGGAGTTTATCAGAGATTTTGATGCCTCCCCTGATACCAAGACGGCATACTTCTGCAATAGCTTGGACGAGGCGAAGGAGCTGGTGAAGAAACAAGCGGTGCATGGCATTCTCTACTTCCCTGCCGATTTCGACACCAAGCTAAATCGTGGCGAACAGGCCCATGTGGGCGTATATACCGACATGAGCCTGATGCTGACTTACAAGGCTATCTATCAGACAGCCCAAGCCGTGGCAAGCCATATCAACTCGGGCATACAGGTAAAGCAGTCGGGCGGTTTCACCAATCGTGACGATGAGATTACCACCGAGCCACTCGCCTTTGACGAAGTGCCGATATTCAACACCACTGGTGGATATGGCAATGCCATTCTGCCGGGCGTGCTGATGCTCATCTTGCAGCAAACCCTGTTGCTGGGCATCGGAATGGCGGCTGGTACCTCCCGCGAATTGAACAGAAACCGCGAGTTGGTACCCGTGAGCGAACATTATGGCGGCATCTTCCGCATCGTGTTTGGCAAGGCATTGTGTTATTTCATGATTTATGCCGTGCTGGGCATGTACTTGGCGCTCGTTGTACCCAAGATGTTTAGCTTTGTGAGCATGGTATCATGGACCACGATACTCGCCTTCCTGCTTCCATTCATTCTCTCCTGCATCTTCTTCGGATTGATGCTTTCCTGCTTGGTAAGATACCGTGAGAATGTGATGCTCTTGGTGGTATTCACCTCCGTGCCATTGCTCTTCATGACGGGTGTATCATGGCCACAGAGCAATATCCCTGGCTTCTGGCAGGGTGTGGCGTGGGTATTTCCATCCACCTTCGGCATCCGTGGTTTCCTGCGCATCAGCAGTATGGGCGCTTCGCTTGCCGACATTCTCCCCGAATTACGTGCGCTGTGGATACAGACGGGCATCTACTTCCTAGCCACCTGCTTGGTTTTCCGCCAGCAGATTCGCAACGCCAGAGTGAATGCCGGATTACCAGCCGAGGAAGCAGATGTTGAGGATGAAACCGAGGAATTAATAAAGAAATAAAAAAAAAGAACTGTTAACTGTTAAACTGTTAACATCCGAATATAAAAGAGGCTTGGAATCACAATAGACTCCAAGCCTCTTTAGTATATATCAATGGGTTCCCACAATCTTGGTAGGAGCCTGCTCCTTGTTGCGGCGATTTACCACAGTAACCACGCTCTGGGCTAGGCTCAAGAAAGCCTGACCGGTGATAGAATCCACCTTAGTGGCAGCTGGCGCACCATCATCGCCACCCTCGCAGATGCTCTGTACGATAGGGATTTGAGCAAGCAATGGCACATTCATCTCCTTGGCTAGGTTCTTGCAGCCCTCCTTGCCAAAGATATAGTATTTATTCTCAGGCAATTCGGCAGGAGTGAAGTAAGCCATGTTCTCTATCAATCCGAGGATAGGCACATTCACCTTGTCGTTCTGATACATGTCGATACCCTTGCGCGCATCGGCAAGAGCCACCTGCTGAGGAGTGCTCACGATGACTGCGCCCGTGATGGCGAGTGTCTGGAGCAGAGTGAGGTGGATGTCGCTGGTGCCAGGAGGAGTATCGAGGATAAAGTAATCCAAGTCGCCCCAATCAGCGTCAGCGATGAGCTGCTTCAGTGCAGAGCAAGCCATACCGCCACGCCACAAGGTAGCTGTGGTAGGACTTACGAAGAAGCCGATGCTCAGGAGCTTCACACCATATTTCTCCACTGGCTCGATGAGGTCTCTGCCATCCTTGTGTACAGAGTAAGGACGCTCATCCTCTACGCCAAACATCTTAGGCATGGAAGGACCGAAGATATCAGTATCGAGCAAGCCCACCTTGTAACCCAACTTGGCAAGTGCAATGGCGAGATTGGCAGAAACGGTGCTCTTGCCAACTCCACCCTTACCCGAGCTTACGGCGATGACGTTCTTCACCTGTGGCAGCATTTTTCCCACCTCAGGACGGGGAGCACTCTTGTATTCTGTGACTATCTCCACCTCCACATCCTTGGAGATGTGATAGTGGATAGCCGCCTCGGCAGCCTTCACCGTACTCTTGAGGAATGGGTCGGTATCACGAGGGAAGAGCAATACCACCTTTACCTTCATGCCGTTGATGCTAGGCGTATCTGCCAGCATCTGGCTCTCTATGAGGTTCTTCTTGGTGC